>CADBLM010000089.1 GCA_902795445.1 uncultured Bacteroidia bacterium | reverse complement strand
GTACGCCGGCGTATTCGATGTGCTCGCTGATGGCATAGCATCGGATCTCTCCATCCTGCGCCACGGCATCGATTTCCACCTCTTTGGCCTTCTGCAGAAACTCCGTCGCGACCACCGGATGCTCCCGGCTGACGACGGCGGCCTTTTTGAGGGCGTCGGCCAGTTCGTCGCGGCTGGACACCACCCGCATCGCCGCGCCCGAAAGCACATAGGAGGGACGGATCATAATCGGAAGTCCGACCTCGTCGGCAAAGGCGAAGATGTCTTCTTCGCGTGTGAGTTCCTTCCAGCGCGGCTGGTCGATGCCGAGCCGGTCGCACATTTGTGAAAATTTCTGCCGGTCCTCCGCCCGGTCGATCGAGGCGGCCGAAGTCCCCAGGATGTGTACGCCGCAGCGGTCCAGCCAGGGGGCAAGGTTGTTGGGAATCTGCCCGCCCGTGGACACGATGACCCCGCGAGGCTGTTCCATATCGGCAATATCCAGCACGCGCTCCAGCGACAGTTCGTCAAAAAAGAGCCGGTCGCAGACATCGTAATCCGTACTGACGGTTTCCGGATTGTAGTTGATCATCACGGCCCGCAGCCCCGTTTCCTGAATCTTTTTGACGGCGGCCACCGAACACCAGTCAAACTCCACGCTGCTGCCGATGCGGTAGGCCCCGCCGCCCAGCACGACGACGCTGCGCCCGTCCTGTTCGAAAGCGACATCGTTCTCATCGCCGTTATAAGTAAGGTAGAGATAATTGGTCCAGGCCGGATATTCGCCGGCCAGGGTGTCGATCTGCTTGACCACGGGACGGATGCCCAGCGACAGCCGCAGCCGCCGGATGGCCATCTGCTTGTCGTGCGGAGCGAGCGGGGAGTCCCGCAGGACGATTTTCCCGATCTGGTAGTCCGAAAATCCCAGTTTCTTCGCCCGCAACAGCACATCGCGGGAAAGTCCCGCAGCGGCCGCCTGCCTGCCGGCCTCTGCAAGTTGTTTTTCCATCCGGTAAATGTTCTCCAGACGATACAGGAACCACTTGTCAATCCGGGTCTGCCGGTGGATGCGTTCAACGCTGTACCCCTTTTCAAAAGCGGCCGCGATGGCGTGGATGCGCTTGTCGCTGGGATGTTCCAGTTCCTGGTCCAAATCAAGAATCGTCAGCGAATTGGCCACGAAACCGTGCATACCCTGGCCGACCATCCGCAAGCCTTTCTGAATGGCTTCCTCGAAACTCCGGCCGATGGCCATCACTTCCCCTACGGATTTCATCGAGGAGCCCAGTTGCTTGGAGACCCCCTCGAACTTGCCCAGGTCCCAGCGGGGAATCTTGCAGACGACATAGTCCAGCGCCGGCTCAAAGCAGGCGGAAGTGACGCGGGTGACGGCATTCGAAATCTCGTCCAGGCCGTACCCGAGGGACAGTTTGGCGGCGACGGCGGCCAGCGGATAGCCGGTCGCTTTCGAGGCAAGGGCGGAAGAGCGGCTCAGCCGGGCATTGACTTCGATGACCCGGTAGTCGTCCGAATCCGGATCGAGGGCATACTGCACGTTGCATTCTCCCACGATGCCCACCGTACGCACGATACGGATGGCGATTTCCCGCAGCCGGTGGTATTCGTGATCGCTGAGCGTCTGCGAAGGGGCGACCACGATGCTTTCGCCCGTGTGGATGCCCAGCGGGTCGAAATTTTCCATATTGCAGACCGTGATGCAGTTGTCGTAGCGGTCACGGACCACTTCGTATTCGATTTCTTTCCAGCCCTTGAGGGACTCTTCCACCAGGATCTGGGGCGAATAATCGAAGGCCGAAGCGGCCAGCCTGCGCAAGTCTTCGTCATTGCCGCAAAAGCCGGAGCCCAGTCCGCCCAGGGTGTAGGCGGCCCTGACGATGACCGGGTAACCGATTTCCCGGGCGGCGTCCAACGCTTCTTCCGGCGAGGTGACGGCGATGCTGCGGGCCGTCTTGACGCCGATCCGGTGCATCATATCGGCAAAAAGTTCGCGGTCTTCCGTCTGAATGACGGCTTCCACCGGCGTTCCGAGTACTTCGACGCCGTACTGCGCCAGCACGCCGCTGCGGTACAGTTCGACGCCGCAGTTCAGTGCCGTCTGGCCGCCGAAAGTCAGCAGGATGCCGTCCGGCCGCTCCCGGTCGATGATTTTCCGGGCAAATTCGGCGGTGACGGGCAGGAAATAAGTGGTATCTGCAACCCCTTCAGAAGTCTGTACGGTGGCGACATTGGGATTGAGCAGGATGGTGTGGCAGCCCTCTTCCCGCAAGGCTTTCAGTGCTTGCGAGCCGGAATAGTCAAATTCTCCCGACTGCCCGATTTGCAGGGCGCCCGATCCGAGTATGAGTATTTTCTTTTGCATATTATCGATTCCTTTGAGCCATATTGTCAACGAATTTTTGGAAAAGGTTTTCGGTGTCCACCGGTCCGCCGGAGGCCTCGGGGTGGAACTGGGTGGAGAAAAAAGGCTTGCTCCGGTGCCGGATGCCTTCGTTGGTCCCGTCGTTGATGTTCGTGAACATCGGCTCCCAATCCGGCGGCAGGGTCTTTTCATCCACGGCAAAGCCGTGATTCTGCGAGGTGATGTAGCAGCGGTGCGTGCCCGGGATGACCACGGGCTGGTTGTGCCCGCGATGGCCGTACTTGAGTTTGTAGGTCTTCGCGCCGGCGGCGAGCGAGAGCAACTGGTGCCCCAGACAGATACCCATGATGGGCCTGTCCTCCCGCAGGGCCTGACGGATATGCCCGATGGTCACTCCGCAGCGGGCCGGGTCGCCCGGACCGTTGGACAGAAAGAGTCCGTCATAGTCCTCGCGGCTGAAATCATAGTCCCAAGGGACACGCTTGACCGTGACATCATGGCGGAGCAGGCAGCGCAGAATGTTGTTCTTCATCCCGCAATCCACCAGCAGCACTTTGTAGCGGCCCTTCCCATAGACCCGTACCCCGGCTGTCGAGACCCGCGAGACCAGGTTGTCGTCGTCGGGATTGTAGAAGGGGATATCCTCTTCCCCAAAGCGGATTTTGCCCAGCATCGACCCCTGTTCACGCAGTTTGCGGGTCAAGGCGCGGGTGTCGATGCCATACAGTCCGGGGACCCCTTCTTCTTTCAGCCAGGTTCCGAGACTGCGCCGGGAATCCCAATGGCTGTAATGGTCGGAATAGTCCGAGATGACCAGACCGGCGCAGTGGATGCGCGGCGACTCGAAAAAACGGGAAATGCCCCCGTCCTCGCATTCGTCCGGCACCCCGTAGTTGCCGATCATCGGATAGGTGGGTACCAGGATCTGTCCCTCGTACGAGGGATCGGTCAGGCTTTCCGGATAGCCTGTCATCGCCGTGTAAAACACAAGTTCCCCGGAGACGGAACGGTCGCAACCGAAAGAAAATCCTTCCAGGATAGTGCCGTCTTCCAATTCTAAAATTCCTTTTTTCATTTGATTATATCCTTCATTCGATTCATCGCTTCCAAAGTGGCTTCCCGGGAGGCGAACGCGGTCGTACGGAACCAGCCTTCGCCCTCCGCGCCGAATCCGGCTCCGGGAGTAATCACGACGCCCGCCCGTGCAAGCAGGAAGTCGAAAAACTCCCAGGAAGACATCCCGTGCGGGCAACGGGCCCAGATGTAGGGGGAGTTGTTGCCCCCGCAAGGAGTCAGTCCCGCCTCCAGAAAGGTCCGGCGGATGAGGGAAGCGGTCTCCAGATAAGCGTCGATGACTTCCCGGATTTCCAGCCGGCCTTGCGGACTGTAAACAGCCTCGGCTCCCCGCTGGGAAATGTAGGAGGCTCCGTTGAATTTGCAACTTTGCCGTCTCTCCCACAAAGGATTGAGCGAGATTTTCCGTCCGTTGGCGCTGCGGATTTTCAAGTCTTTGGGCACGACAGTGTAGCCGCAGCGGACGCCCGTGAACCCCGCCGTCTTGGAAAAACTGCGAAACTCCACGGCACATTCCTTCGCTCCCGGAATCTCATAGATGCTGTGCGGAATGTCCGCATCCCGGATAAAGGCTTCGTAGGCGGAGTCATAGAGGATCAGACACTCGTTCTCCAAGGCATACCGCACCCAGCGGGCGAGTTTTTCCCGGCTGATGACCGCGCCCGTGGGGTTGTTGGGGTAGCAGAGCCATACCGCATCCAGCCGCTCCGACGGAATATCGCCGCAAAAGCCATTCCCCTCATTGCAGGGGATGTAGCGGAGCGGCCGGCCGGCGATGCTGCCTGTATCCGCGTACACGGGATAGACCGGGTCGGGAATACCGATGAGATTGTCGCGGGAGAGCAGGTCGCCGAAATTGCCGGTGTCGCTCTTGGCTCCGTCACTGACAAACACCTCGTCTATATCGATGCCCGTCCCGGCATAATCGGTCCGTACGATGGCTTCGCGCAGAAAGTCGTAGCCGTGTTCCGGTCCGTAGCCCCGGAAGGTCTCCGCCGAGGCGCAGTCTTCCACGGCCGCGTGCATCGCCCGGATGACGGATGGGACCAGGGGGCGGGTGACATCTCCGATACCCATCCGGATGAGCCGGACCTCGGGATGTGCGGCGGTGAATTTCCCTGTGCGTGCCGCAATTTCGGAGAACAGATAGCGTCCTCCCAGGGATAAAAGATTTTCGTTTACCTTTGCCATAATCTTCTCAATCTTCTGTCCGGACAGCCGGTTGCGTCATTTCAATTTCCCCCTCGAAGACAAAGCGGGCAGGCCCCTGCATCACGACTTCCCAGCTCTGACGGTCGTAGTGAATGAAGAGGCTGCCGCCGTCCATCACGATTTCCGCATCCTCGTCTATCTTCCCGCCGAGGGCGGCGGCTACGCTCGTGGCGCAGGCCCCGGTCCCGCAGGCCCGGGTGATGCAGCTGCCGCGTTCCCACACCCGCATCCGCAGGCGGACCGGTCCGTCCTTGCCGGGGGACAGGATGCTGGCAAACTCCACATTGGTCCGGTCCGCAAAGAAGGGATGGTGCTCCAGCACGGGGCCGATGGCGGGCAGATCTATGCTTTCCGCATCTTCCACGAAAATGACCAGATGCGGATTGCCCATATTGACGGCCGTACAGGCATATTTTCGTCCGCCGGCCTCGACCTCGGACAAGGTCGAGCCGTCCGGCCCGTGCAGGATGCGTCCCACCCCCATATCCACGCTGACGCGCTCCACTATCCCGTCAGCATCGGGAAAGAGGCGCAGGCGTCTTATGCCGGAACGGGTCTCCAGAAGCAGTTCGGTCTTGTCTGTCAGATGCTTTTCGTACACATACTTGCCGATGCAGCGGGAGGCATTCCCGCACATCCCGGCTT
This sequence comes from uncultured Bacteroidia bacterium, assembly GCA_902795445.1. Lineage (GTDB taxonomy): Bacteria > Bacteroidota > Bacteroidia > Bacteroidales > UBA932 > Cryptobacteroides. The sequence goes on along the minus strand of CADBLM010000089.1, from coordinate 7,123 downwards.
CCGAGCCGTCGGCATTGAAAATCCGCATCGAGAAGTCCGCCGTGCCGGAGCGCCCGATCAGGACCAGTCCGTCCGCTCCGATGCCCGTATGACGGTCGCTCCAGCGCTTGGACCAGTATTCCGGCGCAGCCACGAGCGCGTCGATGGCACGGATCTGTTCGCGGTTTTCGCCCCAGCGGCGGGTCGTATCGACATAGATGTAGTCGTTGCCCAGGCCTTCCATCTTGGAGAAACGCAAATTCATCGAACTTCCTCCTTCTTTTGCAGATAAGCATCGACACGGGCGGCGGCATCCCGTCCGCTGGCAATCGCCCGGACGACGAGGCTGGCGCCGCTGGCGGCATCGCCTGCCAGGAACACATTTTCAGGGTAGGCGGGATGCTCGGGTTTGAGAAAGCCCATCGCCAGGAGTACCAAGTCACAGGCAATGATTTCCTTCTCGCCGGTGGGCTGCATCTTCGGGCGGCCGCCGTTCTCGTCGGGAATCCATTCCACGCGCTCTACCTCCACGCCTTTGACGCGCCCGTTTTCATCTCCGATAAAATGATTCGATGTCAGGCACCAGCGCCGCTCGCAACCCTCTTCGTGGCTGGTGGTCGTCTTGAGGATGACCGGCCAGGCGGGCCAGGGGGTCGCGGGGTTGTGTCCTTCGGGGGGCTTGGGGAGAATCTCGATCTGCGTGACGCTGACCGCTTCCTGACGATGGCAGGTGCCGATGCAGTCGCTGCCCGTATCGCCGCCGCCGATGACAAGTACCTTCCGTCCTTTTGCGCTTACGCGCTCTTTCGGAGCGACCTGCACGCCTTCGAGGATTTCGTTCTGTTGCGAAAGCAGTTCCAGTGCGAAATGGATTCCTTTGAGTTCGCGTCCGGGTATATTCAGGTCCCGTGCAGTCGGCGTGCCGGTGGCGATGACATAGGCATCATAGCCTTCGGGCAGGGCTTGGGCGGTATCCACCTGACAATGGGTTACAAAATGGATACCTTCTTCTTCCATCCAATGGATACGCCGGTCAATGACAAACTTGTCCAGTTTGAAGTTGGGAATCCCGTAACGGACCAGGCCGCCGGCCTTGGCTCTCTTGTCATAGACCGTGACTTCGTACCCGCAGGCGTTGAGCCTGACCGCCGCCGACAATCCGGACGGACCGCCGCCGATGACCGCCACTTTCCGTCCGTTGCGCGGATAAGTGCGCGGGATGACATAGCCCTCCCGGAAAGCCTTTTCCACGATGGCACACTCATTCTCCCGGATGGTGACCGGAGCGTCGATGCAGTGATTGAGGGTGCAACTTTTCTCGCAAAGTGCGGGGCAGATGCGTCCCGTAAATTCGGGAAAATCATTGGTGGCGCTCAGCAGCAGCCAGGCGGTCTTCCAGTCGCCCCGGTACAAGGCATCCTGCCATTCGGGTTGCTTGTTGCCCAGCGGGCAGGCCCAGTGGCAGAAGGGGACTCCGCAATCCATACAGCGGGAGGCCTGCTTGCGCCGCTCGCTTTCGCTCAGGGTCTGTTCGACTTCGCTGAAATCACAGATTCGTTCGTGTACAGGCCGGTACCCCGCTTCCTGACGGGGTATATTCATAAATGCTTTCGGATCTCCCATAATCAATATTCAATTTTGTTGATTTTTTCTTGTAATTTCTTCATCGCCTCTTCCTGGAGTACGCGCCGGTATTCGATCGGAGTAATCTGGATGAAATCACCCACATAGTCCTCCCAATGCTCGATCATCCGGGCCGCGAGTTTCGAGCCCGTCTGCCGGAAATGTTCGGCAATCAGAGCCTGCAACTCTTTCTCGCGGGCCTTTTCTTCGATCAGTCCCAGTTCAATCATATCCATATTGCAATACTGGTCGAAATCGTGCCCGGGATCCCAGACATAGGCCAGACCGCCCGACATACCGGCGGCAAAGTTGCGTCCCGTCGGTCCGAGTACGACCACGCGGCCGCCCGTCATATATTCGCAGCAGTGGTCGCCCGTACCCTCCACGACGGCGAGGGCTCCGCTGTTGCGCACGGCGAAGCGCTCGCCCGTGCGGCCGGATATGAAGACTTTTCCAGAAGTGGCCCCATAGAGCAGGGTGTTGCCGGCAATCATATTGTCGTGGCTGTCAAACTGGCAGCGTGCCGGCGGAAAGACACTGATGACACCGCCCGACAGTCCCTTGCCGAGGTAATCGTTGGCTTCTCCTTCGAGAGAGAAGTGCACGCCTTTCATCAGGAAGGCGCCGAAACTTTGGCCGGCAGAGCCCTTGAACGAGATGTCAATCGTCCCGTCGGGCAGGCCTTCGCTGCCCCAGCGCCTGGCAATCACGCCCGATAGCATCGCACCGGTCGCCCGGTGGGTGTTGACGATGTTGTAGCCCAGGGCCATCTTCTGCTTGTTCTCCACGGCGTAGCGGGTAGCCTCGATGATTTCCCGGTCCGGCACATCATAGATCTTGTGCCTTCCGTCACGCATTTTGTGCAGGGCCTCCGTACTGTCCACCCGTGCCAGCAGCGCGTCCAAATCCAGCCCGGAGGTCTTTTCGTTCATCTTTTCCTTCTGAATCCCGATCAGGTCGCTTCGCCCGATGATGTCCTCAAAACGGCGGAAGCCCATCTCGGCGAGGTATTCGCGCACTTCCCGGGCCAGAAAACGGTAGAAGTTGACCAGGTATTCGCTTTTCCCGATGAAGTGCTTGCGCAGTTCGGGATTCTGGGTGGCGATCCCCATCGGACAAGTGTCGGAGTGGCATTTGCGCATCATCACGCAGCCCAGTACGATGAGTTGGGCCGTGCCGAAACCAAATTCTCCCGCTCCCAGCAAGGCCATCGCAATCACATCCCGTCCGGTCTTCAACTGGCCGTCCACCTGCAATTCGACATTCTCGCGCAAGCCGTTCAGCACCAAGGTCTGCTGCGTCTCCGCCAGGCCGATTTCCGGGCTGACGCCGGCATAGCGGATGGAGGAGGCGGGGGAGGCGCCCGTACCGCCTTCCGCACCGGAAATGACGATGAGGTCGGCCTTGGCCTTGGCGACGCCGGCCGCTACAGTCCCCACCCCGCTCTCGGCGACCAGTTTGACGCTGATTTTCGCCTCGGGGTTGACATTCTTGAGGTCAAAAATCAACTGTGCGAGGTCTTCGATGGAATAAATATCGTGATGGGGCGGGGGAGAGATGAGCGAGATGCCCGGGATGGCATTGCGGGTCTTGGCGATGATTTCGTTGACCTTGTAGCCGGGCAACTGGCCGCCTTCACCGGGCTTGGCACCCTGGGCGACCTTGATCTGGATTTCCCGGGCGTTGACCAGATATTCCGCCGTCACGCCGAAACGGCCGGAAGCGACCTGCTTGATGGCGCTGCTGAGCGACACACCGTCCACTTTCTCATAGAAGCGGCGGGCGTCTTCTCCGCCCTCTCCGGTGTTGCTCCGGCTGCCCAGTTTGTTCAGGGCGAGGGCGATGCTTTCGTGTACTTCCTTGCTCATCGCGCCGAAGGACATCGCCGCACCTACAAAGCGCTTGACGATGCTTTCCTCCGGCTCCACTTCTTCTATCGGAATGGGATTGTGGGGCAGACGGAAGAAATCGCGCAGGAAAATCGGGTCGGGCTTCCCGTCCACCAGGCGGGTAAATTCCTTGAATTTGGCATAACTGCCTGTCCGGGTGGCCAGTTGCAAGGCCGCGATGGTTTCCGGCGTCCAGGCGTGCTTGATGCCGTCTTTGCGGAACTGATACTGGCCGACAAAAGGCAGGAGCGGGTCCGGTTCCGCCGGTCCGTAACCTTGCCGGTGCATCCGCACGGCATCGCGGGCCACTTCTTGCAGCCGGATGCCCCCGATGGTCGAACAATCCGTCCCGAAATACTTCTTCAGGAGTTCCGCGCTCAGGCCGAGGGCTTCGAAAATCTTGGCGCCCCGGTAGGAACGGATGGTGCTGATTCCCATTTTGCTCATGATCTTGAGCAGACCCTTGTCCAAGGCTTTGATGTAGTTGTGACGGGCCGTATGGGCATCCAGTTGGATGCGTCCCTGACGGACCTGGTCTTCGATGACGGCAAAGGCCATATACGGATTGACGGCGCTGGCGCCATAGCCCAGCAGGAGGGCGGCGTGCATCACTTCGCGTATCTCACCGCTCTCCACGATGAGGGCGGTCTGCACGCGCTTTTTGACCTTGACCAGATGATGATGGACGGCACTGACGGCCAGCAAAGAAGGGATGGCTGTATGTCCGCTGTCCATCTGACGGTCGCTCAGGATGAGGTAGTTGATGCCCCGGCCGACCGAGGCCTCCGCTTTCTGGCAGAGCCGGTAGAGGGCTTCTTCCAGTCCCTTCACGCCTTGTGTCCCGTCGAAGAGCATCGGCAGTTTCTCGGTATTGAAGCCCTTGTAGCGGATGTTGCAGAGGATGTCCAGTTCGGTGTTGGTCAGCACGGGCTGGGGGAGCCGCACCATCTTGCAATGGCTGGCATCGGGCGTGAGGATGTTCATCCCCACGGCGCCGATGTACTCGGTCAGGTCCATCACCAATTCCTCACGGATCGGGTCGATGGGCGGATTGGTGACCTGTGCGAATTGCTGCCGGAAATAGTTGAACAGCAGTTGCGGCCTGTCGGAAAGCACGGCCGGCTGGCTGTCGTTTCCCATCGAGGAAATGGGCTCCTGCGCCGTCGTGCACATCGGTATGAGGGTGCGGTCCACATCTTCCCTTACATAATCGAAAGCCCGCAGACGCCGCTCGAAGTCATCGATTTGATACTCGCCCTTGTGGCCGCTGTGCAGTCTGGCCAGTTCGACCCGCCCGTCCTGGAGCCATTCTCCCCAGGGCTTGGCGCCTGAAAGTTGCTCCTTGATTTCTTTGTCGGTGAACATCTGTCCGCTTTCGCTGTCCACCATCAGGATTTTGCCCGGCTCCAGCCGCCCCTTGACCTTGATGAGGGCCGGGTCTATCTTCAGGCAGCCGGCCTCCGAAGCCATCAGCAGCAACTCGTCGCTGACAAGATAGCGGCACGGACGCAGACCGTTGCGGTCCAGCATACCGCCGGCATAGCGCCCGTCCGTAAAGAGCAGGGCTGCCGGACCGTCCCAAGGCTCCATCAGGATGGAATGATACTCGTAAAAGTCCTTCAGCCGGCGGCTGATGGGATTCTTTTCGTTGAACGATTCCGGCACCATCATCGCCATCGCGTGGGGCAGGCTGAGTCCCGAACGGACAAAAAACTCCAGCGCATTGTCGAAGGAAGCGCTGTCGCTCATTCCGGGTTGCAGGATCGGATGGATGTCCCTGACATCGCCGAGCGCCTCGGACGAAAGTACGCTCTCGCGGGCGTCCATCCAACTCCGGTTGCCCCGGATGGTGTTGATTTCCCCGTTGTGAGCCACCATCCGGAAGGGCTGGGCGAGTGCCCAGGAGGGGAAGGTGTTGGTGCTGAATCGCGAGTGGACCATCGCCAGGCCACTGGTAAAGAACGGATTGCCCAGATCGGGATAATATTCCCGCAACTGCGTGGAAGAGAGCATGCCTTTGTATACCAGGATGCGGTTGGAAAGCGAAACGACATAAAAGTCCTTTTCGTCAATCCTCTGCTCGATGTGTTTGCGAAGCAAGTACAGTTGCGCTTCGAACCGGCCCGCATCGTGGTGTTCCTGACCCTCCGCTCCGGTAATGAAAATCTGCACGGTATGCGGCTCGCAGGCGCGGGATGTTGCTCCCAGAATGTCCGAGTTGACCGGGACCTCGCGGATATGGCTGAGTTCAAAGCCGGCTTTCCCGCACTCTTCCCGGATGATATCCATACAGGCCTCTCCTTTTGCCTTTTCCCGGGGCAGGAAGACCAGCCCGGTGCCATATTTCAGGCGCTCCGGGACCGGTATTCCCTGCAACAGGATAAATTCGTGGGGGATTTGCACCAGGATGCCCGCGCCGTCACCGGACTTGTGGTCGGCTCCTTCCGCTCCTCTGTGCTGAAGGTTTTCGAGGACTGTCAGGGCCTGATCGACCAACTGGTGGGTCTTGTCACCATGCAGGTTGACCAGCATCCCCACACCGCAGGCATCGTGCTCGTAAGCAGGATGGTATAATGTTTTTCTCTGTTCCATGGATTAGTTGATAAAGAGGATTTCTCTGTACTTGGGAAGCGGCCAGAGGTCGTTGTCCGTGATTTCTTCCAAGGCGTCGATGCAGCCGCGGATGGCAAAGAGCGATTCGGCCACGGCGTGGTACGCATCAGCCCGTTCAAATTCGCCCTCCTGCGCATCGGCGGCGGCACAGGCCTGGGTCATCGCCTTGATTTTGTCTTCGAGGCGGGCGCACAGGGCGGAAATCTCCCGGATGAAGCCGATGCCCGTCCGGCACATTTCCAGGTACTCGTCGGGGAAGTTCTTGCGCGTCAGGTCCACTTCTTCCAGCAGACGGCGCTTGTATTCCAGGGCGGCCGGCAGGATATGGTTGGTCGCCATCCGGGCGGTCATCTTCGCTTCAATCTGTACTTTCTTTGTATAGGTTTCCCATTTGACCTCGTTGCGGGCCTTGAGTTCCTTCTCGCTGTAGATGCCCAGCCGGGTGAACAGTTCCACGGCGGCCGGCTCGGTGAAAGCCTTGAACATCCGGGGAACGCTGCTTTCCACATCCAGTCCGCGGCGGGCGGCTTCTTTCTGCCAGGCTTCGCTGTAGCCGTTGCCGTCGAAGCAGATGGTGTCGAGGATGGAGGCGATGACGGGCTTGAGGCAGTCCATCACGGCGATGTTCATCGCCTTTCCGTCGGCCATTTCCTTGTCCACGGCCGCCTTGAAGTCAATCAACTGTTCGGCCACGGCCGCATTGAGCGTCGTCATCGCGCTGGCGCAGTTGGCGCTGGACCCCACGGCACGGAACTCGAAACGGTTGCCGGTAAAGGCGAAAGGCGAGGTGCGGTTGCGGTCGGTGTTGTCGATGAAGATTTCAGGGATTTCGACCAGGCCGACGGACTTGCCCTTCTTGCCGGCGATTTCAATCGGCGTATCGGAGGGAACGGTCAGCAATTTGCGCAGCACCCGGGTCATCGTATCGCCCAGGAAAGCGGAGACGATGGCCGGGGGAGCTTCGTTGGCCCCGAGCCGGTGGGCGTTGGTCGCACTGGCGATGGAGGCCTTGAGCAGGC
>CADBLM010000088.1 GCA_902795445.1 uncultured Bacteroidia bacterium | reverse complement strand
GCAATCGAGGCGTGCAGGTCGTGTATTTCTAACAAAGTTTGCATATCATCTGATTTTTTTCCAATGAAAGAGGGAGGCCACCCCGTTAAACAGGTAGAGGGCGCTCACCAGGCACATCGCATAATTGCCCACGCTCAAGTGAAGCACCAACTGCGTCACATTGACCAGCAGCCACACCACCCAGCAGTCCCATTTTTTCTGGGCTGACAGGTATTGCGCAACCAGGATCAGCACAGTCACGAGCGAATCCAGGTAGGGATGGGGGTCGGCGGGGAAAAGACGATCCAGCAGAATGCCCCATCCGAAGGCCATCACCACGACGGCCAGCAGCCAGAATCCGCGCTGCAGCCAACTCAAGTAACTGACTTTCAATTCTCCATTGACCGTCGTTTCCTGCTGCTTGGGATGCGTCCATCGATAGTGTCCGATGATGTTGATGCAGAGCGAAACGGGCTGAAGCATCAGCATCGCCAGCAGGTTTTTGTGCCAGAACAGAGCGAAAAGGGCGATGGTATAGAGGTAGCCCACCCAGAAATTGGCCTTGCTGCCCCGGCCTGCCAGGAAGACGCAGGTCAGTCCCAGCACCGAGCAGACCAAGTCGATGAGCGTGACTCCCACGCCGGCTATTTGAAAGAGAACAAGGTCCATACGCGGCAACTATTATTATCCGACCGAGCCTTCCAGCGTCACCTGAAGCAGGCGGCGGGCCTCGACGGCAAATTCCATCGGCAGCTTGCTCAGCACATCCCGGGCATACCCGCCCACAATGAGGCCGACGGCGTCTTCCGGTCCGATGCCGCGCTGCGCGCAATAATACAACTGTTCTTCGCTGATCTTACCGGTGGTCGCCTCGTGGGCGGTCACGGCGGTAGGGCAGGCATTTTCTATGACCGGGAAGGTGTGCGCCCCGCAGGCGTCCCCGATGAGCAGGCTGTCGCATTGGGAGAAATTCCTGGCTCCGGACGCGCCCGGAAGGATTTTCACCAGTCCCCGGTAACTGTTTTCGCTTTTTCCGGCGGAAATGCCTTTGCTGACGATGCGGCTGCGGGTGTCCCGGCCGATATGAATCATCTTCGTCCCCGTGTCCGCCTGCTGGAAATGGTTGGTGACGGCCACGGAGTAAAATTCGGAGGAAGAGTGGTCACCCTTGAGAATCGTGGAGGGATATTTCCAGGTCAGCGCGGAGCCGGTCTCCACCTGGGTCCAGCTCAGATGGCTGTTCTCCCCTTTGCAGATACCGCGTTTGGTCACGAAATTGAAGATGCCTCCCCTTCCCTGCGCGTCCCCGGGATACCAGTTCTGCACGGTGGAATACTTGACCTCGGCATCTTTCTCCACGATGATTTCGACGACGGCGGCGTGAAGCTGGTTCTCATCCCGCATCGGAGCCGTACATCCCTCCATATAACTGACATACGAGCCTTCGTCCGCCACGATGAGGGTGCGTTCGAACTGTCCCGTCCCCCGGGCGTTGATGCGGAAATAACTGGAGAGTTCCATCGGGCAGCGGACGCCCTTGGGAATGTAGCAGAACGAACCGTCCGAGAAGACGGCGGCATTGAGCGCCGCATAGAAATTGTCCCCGGAGGGCACGACGGTCGCCAGATATCGGCGGACCAGGTCCGGATACTCCCGCACGGCTTCGCTGAACGAACAGAAGATAATGCCCTTCTCCGCCAGGGACTGGCGGAAAGTCGTCTTGACGGAAACGGAATCGAAGACCGCGTCAAAGGCTACGCCTTGCGACGGCTCTTCCCGCCTCCCGGGGACAGAATCCTCCCGGACACCGACGGCGTCCCCCTTGGGCAACTCCTCCAGCCCTGCGAGGGCGCGGCGTTCGGAAAGCGGAATGCCGAGTTTGTCGAAGGTCTTTTCCAGTTCGGGGTCCAGTTCCCCTTTCCCGGGAGACTTGGGTGCGGCATAATAGATGATGTCCTGAAAATCAATGGGGGGAATCCGGAGGTGGGCCCAGGAGGGCTGCTTCATCTTCTGCCATTTGCGGAATGCGTCAAGACGGAAGTCCAGCAGCCATTGCGGCTCGTTCTTCTTGGACGATATCAGGCGGACGATATCCTCGGTCAGGCCTTTGGGAATGAATTCCTGCTCGACTTCCGTGACGAAGCCGTGCTGATATTCATTCTGTGTCACTTCCTGGATGATGTCCTCCATATCGCATCGCCCCGCCTGTGCGGGACCAAGTTGCAAAGATACGAAAAAAAGATTATCCGGCTATGGTTTTCCACAGATAGACCTTGTCGCCCCGGTGGAGTTTGGGGGCGGCGAGACCATCAGTTCCGAATGCTTCGGGCGGGAAAGCGATGGAGCAGTACTCCCCTTTCGAGGCGCAGTCAACGGGACGGAGGTCCACCCGGACCTCGCCGACCGTCCATTCCACTACGCCGGTCGTGGCACCCGTGACGAGCAGGGTGTCCCCGGTCTTGATTTGCTCCGTCTCCACCAGGATTTCCGCGACAGAGAGTTTCCCGAACCAGTTGGTGACCTTGCCGACATATTCCTTGCGGCGGGTCGCCCGGTTGCCATAGGCGTCGCTCCACTCGCCCAGGCGGGCGCCCTGGTAATATCCGTCCCAGAAGCCCCGGTTGAAGACGGTCGAGAGTTCCTCCTTGAGCGAGGCGGCCAGGGCGGGCGTAAAATGCCGTCCCACGGCGTCGGCGGCCCGCCGGTAGCAGCAGGCGCAGGTGCGGACATACTCGGCGCTGCGGGCCCGCCCCTCGATTTTGAAGACCCGCACGCCCGCCTCGGCGATTTTATCGACAAATTCGATGGTGCACAGGTCCTTGGGCGACATAATGTATTGGTTGTCGATTTCCAGGGCATAGCCGGTCTCGACATCCGTCACCTCATACCGGCGGCGGCAGACCTGGTAGCAGCTGCCCCGGTTGGCGGATGCGCCGTGCTCGTGCAGGCTGAGGTAGCATTTGCCGCTGACGGCCATACAGAGGGCGCCGTGCACAAACATTTCCAGACGGACCGGATTTCCGGAAGGACCGCAGATATTCTCCCGCTTCACGGCCTCCGAGATGGCTTTGACCTGCGTCAGTGTCAGTTCCCGCGCCAGCACGGCCACGTCGGCGAACTGCGCATAAAAACGCAGGGCTTCGACGTTGGAAATATTGAGCTGGGTGGAAAGATGGACTTCGAGACCGATGCTGCGGGCATAAGTGATGACCGCCATATCGGAGGCGATGACCGCGCTGATACCGGCCTGACGGGCGGCGTCGAGCAGGCGGCGGGCCTCCCCGATTTCCTCATCATAGACGACGACATTGAGGGTCAGATAGGACTTTACCCCGTGTTCGCGGCAGACGGCGCAGACTTCCGGAAGGTCTTCGACGGAGAAATTGTTGGCCGAGTGGGAGCGCATATTGAGTTGGCCCACCCCGAAATAGACGGAGTCGGCACCGCCCTGGATGGCTGCACGCAGGCATTCGAAATTGCCCGCCGGCGCCATAATTTCAATATCCGAACGTGTCATCGTCTTACAGATAGAAAAAAAGACAGCCGAAACTGTCCTTTTATCGTACCCAGGGCCGGGATCGAACCGGCATGCCTCGCGGCACTGGTGTTTGAGACCAGCGCGTCTACCGATTCCGCCACCTGGGCCTTTTTGTCGGTAGTCCCCTATGGGGAAAGCCTCTTGCGGCTGCAAAGTTAAGATTATTTTTTGATTTGAACAAATCAAAATAAATACCTACTTTTGCACCTATTTATTATTGTGTGAGGTTATGACCTACTTTTCCGATACCATTGATACCCTCAACGGGATCCTGGCCGGGCGGGAATCCGTCTATGCCGTGTGCGACCGGAATGTGAAGGCCGTCGGCGAAGCGCTCGGACGCTGCAAGGGCGGCAGGAAAATTCCTGTCAAATACATCGACGTCAGCGAAAAGAAGAAAGACATCCGGCTCGCAGCGGAGATTTGCGGCTGGCTCCTGGACAAAAACGCCGACCGCAAGGCTCTCGTGCTGGCCATCGGCGGCGGCATCACGACGGATGTCGCCGGCTTTGCCGCCAGCATCTACAAGCGGGGTGTCAAGGCTGCCTACGTCCCCACGACGCTGCTGGCCCAGGTGGATGCCGCCATCGGCGGAAAGACCGGCGTCAACTTCAAGGAATTCAAAAATATGCTCGGCACCATCGTCGAGCCGGAATTCACCTTCGTCTGTTCCGCCTTCCTCAAGACGCTCCCCGAGAACGTCTTCCGCGCCGGCCTGTCCGAACTGCTCAAGGCCTTCATCATCGACAACAAGGACGGGCAGTACCAGAAAGCCCTCGCCTATTTCGGCAGCATCAATTCTTCCACCCAGTTTCAGGACAGCACCCTGCTGCTGCCCCATATCCAGCGGGCCGTCCAGGTCAAGGAAGCCATCGTGGCGGAAGACCTGTATGAAAGCGGCAGACGCCGCGTCCTCAACCTCGGGCACACCTTTGCCCACGGCATCGAGCACCTGTCCCGCCGCCGGCGCCTGCTGAGCAGGCCGGTGGAGATTTCCCACGGGGAAGCCGTGGCGATGGGCATCGTACTGGCCGCCCGCCTGTCCCGCAGACTGGGGCTCTGCGGCGAAGATGCGCTGGATGAGCAGTTGCGCGAAGATTTCATCGCCTGCGGACTCAAGCCCGACTGTCCCTTTACCCCCCGGGAAATCCTGAAAGCCGCCCGCACCGACAAGAAGGCGGAAGGAGAATATATCCATTTCATCCTGCCCAGAAGCATCGGGGACGTGGTCATCAAGGACCTGAGCATCAACGAGGCCATCCGTGCGATGGAATAAAAAAGGACCCTTATGATTTGCGTCAGCCTTCAAAACAAGAACGTCCGGGAAATACTGGAGATACTGGAAACCGTGGAAATGGCGGAAATCCGCCTGGACCTGTGCCCGCTGTCGCAGGAAGACATCGGGACGGTTTTTTCCAGCGACACGCCCACCGTCGCCACCTGCCGCATCGGCGGGGACGTTACGGTCGATATCGCCCGGCAGCGGCTGTCGGCCGCCATCAAGGCCGGCGCCACCTGCTGCGACCTCGAAATAGAGGCCCCCAAGACGCTGGCAAGCACCCTGCGGAACCTCTGCCGCGAATACGGCACCCGCTACATCCGTTCCTGGCACGATTTCGAGGGAACGCCCTCCGTCGAGGCGCTCAAGGCGACGGCGGACAAATGCCGCTATCACGGAGCGGAGATAGTCAAACTCGTGACGACGGCCCATTCGGCGGATGACGCCGCCCGCGTCCTTTCCCTGTACGGGGATGGCGGCGAACTGATTGCCTTTGCGATGGGAGAGGCCGGACGGGCCTCACGGCTGGACTGCCTGAAACTCGGCGCGCCCTATACCTATGCCGCGCTGAACGAAGAAGAAGCGACCGCCCCCGGACAATGGGACTACGCATCGATGTGCAGGGCGTTGTACGGCATCCCGGCGGCCTCTGCGGCTAAGGCTGGCTCGCCCGTCACCATCCCCTGTTCCAAGAGTTTCGCCCAGAGGGCCATCATCGCGGCCGCCCTCGCAGAAGGGACTTCCACCCTGACAGGTTATACGCCCTGCCGCGACAATGAGGCTGCGCTCGGGGTCGCCGCGAGCCTCGGCGCTTCGGTCGTCCGGGAGCCGGCCGGGAACTGCGAAAATTTGAAAATTACCGGCATCGGTGCCCGGAAAGGCAGCCTGGTGACAGACCGGCTCCACACCGGAGAATCCGGCCTGCTCACGCGGATGATGATTCCCCTCTGCGCGATGCTCTCCTCACAGGCGGTCCGCATCGACGGGGAAAAGACCCTGCTGCGCCGTCCCCTCTCCGGCGCCAAAGATATCCTGGATGCCTTCGGAGCCCGTATTGAAAATATCGGAACAGAAGTAACGCTCCCTGATGCATCTTCCACAGCAAAGACGGAGGCCCAGGTACCGCTCACGGTTTACGGCCCCCTGGGATCCGGACGGGTGGAGATTTCCGGACGCCACGGTTCACAGCTGATTTCCGGCCTGCTGATGGCCCTGCCCCTCGGCGATAAGAACACGACCCTCTCCGTCAGCGAGCCCAAGAGCATCCCCTACCTGTTCATCACCCTCGACGTGCTGAAACATTTCGGCATCCGCATCAACAACGAACTGCTGGGCGGAGAAGATTTCCTCCAAAGCGAAGGCGACTGGAACCTCTGCACCGGCATCCTCTTCAAGATCAAGGGCGGCGCGCATTACAAAGCCTGCGAGATGCCCATAGAGGGCGACTGGAGCGCCGCCGCCAACTTCCTCGTGGCCGGAGCCATTTTCGGCGCCGGCGGAGGCAGACACCTCGGCAGCGCCGCTCCGCTGGTACTGAAAGGACTCGACACGACCTCCCTGCAGGCCGATCTGAGCATTATGGATGTCCTGATGGACTGCGGTGCCTGCCTTTCGCAGCTGGACGGCGACCGCGGCGACATCATCGTCCAGCGGGCCCCGCTCCGAGCCTTTCATCTCGACGCCAGCCATTGCCCCGACCTCTTCCCCATCCTGGCCGTCCTGGCCGCCTTCTGTCAGGGGGAAAGCCGCATCGGCGGCGTGGGGCGGCTGGCGCACAAGGAAAGCAACCGGAGCAAAGCCATCACCGATATGCTCAGTCAGATGGGCGTGGAGGTCCGTGTGGAAGGCGACGAGTTGTGCATCGGCGGCCTGAGTCTGTCCAGACGCCTGCTCGAAGGCCGCCTGCTCAAAGGCGGATCATACACCTCCTGCGACGACCACCGGATGGTGATGGCCCTGAAAGTCGCCTCCCTCGGCGCGGACGGTCCCGTCCTCATCGACAACGAAGCCTGCGTGGAAAAATCCTTCCCCGGCTTTTTCGACAGTTTTGAACAATACCTCTCCTTATGAATACCTTCGGCAGAAATTTCATCGTCTCCATCTTCGGGGAATCGCACGGCGAAGCCATCGGTGTCGTCCTGGACGGCGTACCGGCCGGCAT
>CADBLM010000087.1 GCA_902795445.1 uncultured Bacteroidia bacterium | reverse complement strand
TAGCGTTCGCGTCTTTTCATTGTCACTGGTTACAGTTTTCAGCCAATACGGCATACTACTAATATTCTGCAATATATACCTCCCCCCTACCACATTTCCAAATTTTTTTGCAAAAAAATGCCTACCTTCGCCGTAAAGAACAAACACGATGTCACAAAATGGCAACAACGAAAAACAAGACAGTCTGGTTCTGCACCTCGTGCGGATGCGAGAGTCCCAAATGGATGGGACGCTGCCCCGCTTGCGGAGAATGGAACACGATGGTGGAAGAGACGGTGGCGACCGGCAAAAAGGCCGCGTCCACGACGGTATCGTCCGGCAGGAAGCCGGAGAGGCTGTCGGAAGTGGACGGCGAGGCCGAGAGCCGCATTTCCTTAGGCAATGAAGAACTGGACCGGCTGCTGGGCGGCGGCCTGGTGGAAGGCTCGCTGGTGCTCATCGGCGGCGAGCCGGGCATCGGCAAGTCCACGCTGTCGCTCCAGATTCCCCTGCACTGTCCCGGCATCCGCACGCTCTATGTCACCGGCGAGGAAAGCGTCCGGCAGGTCAAGCTCCGCGCCGGCAGGCTGGGCGGAGACGACGGCAACTGCTACATCTACAGCGAGACGCAGATGGAAAACATCCTGCGGGAAGCCCGCGAGATTGCGCCGCAGCTGATGATTGTCGATTCGGTGCAGACGATGTACTCGCAGAACGTCGAATCGTCCGCCGGCAGCGTCACGCAAATCAAGGAGACCGCCTCCCAACTGCTGCGTTTCGCCAAGGAGACGGGCATCCCGGTCATCCTCATCGGACACATCACCAAGGAGGGCAGCATCGCCGGCCCGAAAATCCTGGAGCACATCGTGGACGTGGTCTTCCAGTTCGAGGGCGAGAACAAGGGTTCATACCGCCTGCTGCGGAGCATCAAGAACCGTTTCGGCTCCACCAACGAGCTGGCGGTGTTCGAAATGACAGGCCGCGGGCTGCGGGAAGTGAGCAACCCTTCGGAAATGCTGATTCCGATGCACGAGGAGGGACTCAGCGGCGTGGCGGTCAGCGTGACGATGGACGGGACCCGCCCCTTCCTCATCGAGACGCAGGCCCTGGTCAGCACTGCCGCCTACGGAACGCCGCAGCGCTCGGCGACCGGCTTCGACTACAAGCGGCTCAATATGCTGCTGGCCGTACTGGAGAAGAAAGCCGGCTTCAAACTCGGTGCCAAGGATGTCTTCATCAATATGGCCGGCGGCCTCAAGGTCGGCGAACCGGCCTGCGACCTGGCCGTGGTCTGCGCGGTCCTCTCCTCCAATTTCGACTTCGCCATCCCCTCCGACACCTGTTTCGCCGGAGAAGTGGGCCTGAGCGGAGAAATCCGTCCCGTCTATCAGACCGACCGGCGGATCCTGGAAGCCGCCCGACTGGGATTCAAGCGCATCTATGTTTCCTCCTACAGCACCGTCACGCAGAAGGCGGACGGCATCAAGGTGGTCAAAATAAAAGATATCCCCGCGTTGTGCAGGGATATCTTCTCCAATCGATAGTCAGTTTTTTCAGAACATTTCGGGTTCGTCCTTCGGCTCTTCGGGGACGAAGTCGGCGTCACGATGTTCGGGGCGGGGACGCTCGTCGCGACGGGGACCGCGATGGTCGTCACGGCGGGGACCTCTTTCCTCGCGACGGGGACCGCGACGGTCGTCACGACGGTCGTCACGGCGGTCTTCACGACGGTCTTCACGACGGGGACCACGGTCACCGCGCTCGCCACGGGGACGGCGCTCCGGCTCGACATAGCCCTCGGGCTTCTCGATGAGCGCACGGCGGGAAAGACGCATCTTGCCGGTCTTGGCGTCGATTTCGAGGAGCTTGACATCCACCTCGTCGCCGACCTGGAGAATATCTTCGACCTTGTCCGTCTTCTTCCAGTCCAGTTCGGAGATATGAAGCAGGCCTTCCTTGCCGGGGAGGATTTCGATGAAGGCGCCGAATTCAAGGATGCTCACGACCTTGCCGTGATAGACCTTGTCCACCTCGGGAACGGCGCAGATGCCCTTGATCCATTCGAGGGCCTTGTCCATCGCGGCCTTGTCGGTACCGGCGATGTCCACGACACCTTCGCTGACCCCTCCTCCGATCTGCTCTTCATCAATGTTGATGACGCAGCCGGTCTCTTTCTGAATCTTCTGGATGGTCTCGCCGCCTTTTCCGATGACCGCACCGATGAACTCGCCCGGAATGCGGATCTGGATGATGCGGGGCACGAAAGGTTTGTAATCTTCGCGGGGTTCGCTGATGGTCTTGAGCATTTCGCCCATAATGTGCAGACGTCCCTGACGGGCCTGTTCGAGGGCCTTGGCGAGCACTTCATAGCTCAGGCCGTCCACTTTGATGTCCATCTGGGTGGCGGTGATACCGTCTTTGGTACCCGTCACCTTGAAGTCCATATCGCCGAGGTGATCCTCGTCACCGAGGATATCGGTCAGGATGGCATAGCGGTCGTTCGGCTGCTCGGCATCGGTGATCAGACCCATGGCCACGCCGGCAACCGGCTTGCTGATCTTCACACCCGCGTCCATGAGGGCGAGGCAGCC
>CADBLM010000086.1 GCA_902795445.1 uncultured Bacteroidia bacterium | reverse complement strand
GTTTTGTGACGGACATGCCCCTACAGCCCCCTCTGCGGGGGTACTCTGCCCGACATCGTTTGACGAACTCTGCCGAGCACCCCGACAATTTTGACGAAGAAATGATGAGCCTGCTGTACGAGGCGAGCAAAGAAGGCCGGGCAGAAGGAAGCAATGCCCGATCGGAAGAGATTGCCCGCATATCTCCCGCCGGGGATAAAGGGCTACCGCACGAGCGGGAGGCCGCAGGAGGTCTTGACGGCATTCATCACGAAGGAGCTCCGGACCGAGCCGAGGCTTTCGATGGCGCCTAATGTATTGATGAGAAAGTCATTGTAATAGTGCATATCCGGGGCGTAAATCTACAACAGATAATCATACTCCCCGGAGATATTGTAACACTCCGCCACTTCGGGAATGTCTTTGACCTTGCCGACAAAGTCTTCGGCGATTTCCCGGCCCATCCGCCGCAACTTCACGCTGCAGAAGACCAGAAAACCCTGCCCCAGTTTTTCCGCATCCACCTCGGCGGTATAACGCCTGATGTACCCCTCCTGCTCCAGCCGGCGCATCCGGTCGAAAACCGGGGTGGTGGAAAGATGGACCTTGAACGCCAGTTCCTTGATGGTGATGCGGGCATTTTCCTGCAGGACACGCAGTATCTGCAAATCCGTCTTGTCAAGTGTTTCAGCCATAGAATCCTCTCCTGTTACAACAACTTTTGATTTTTCTGCCGGAAGGCCTCACCCGCCCTCCTTATTTTATCTTTTTTCTATAATCACAAGCAAATATAACAATTTTTTCTGTATTTTTTCAATTCTTTGGAACATAACACCAACCTCCATACCTTTGCAGCAGAATCTTCCACATCGTGACGACCATTTGCCCGTACAGGGTCGCGAAGCGACAGGGAGGAACGAGGTGGAAGATTCCCGGCAAGCAAGATAGAAAACAATAAAATCATAGAAAAGATGAAAACGCAAAATCTGCACTTCGAAACCCTCCAGCTGCACGTCGGCCAGGAAACCCCCGATCCCGCCTCCGACGCCCGCGCCGTCCCCATCTACCTGACTTCCTCCTACGTATTCCGCAACTCGGAACACGCCGCCGCCCGCTTCGGCCTGAGCGACCCCGGCAACATCTACAGCCGGCTGACCAACTCCACGCAGGACGTTCTCGAACAACGCATCGCCGCCCTGGAAGGCGGTGTGGGCGCCCTGGCTGTCGCGTCCGGAGCCGCGGCCATCACCTACTCCATCCTCAACATCACCCGCGCGGGAGACCACATCGTCGCCGCCAAAACCATCTACGGCGGCACCTACGACCTGCTGCAGCACACCCTCGTCCCCTACGGCATCAGCACCAGCTTCGTGGATCCGTCCAAGCCGGAAAATTTCGAGAAAGCCATCCGACCCGAGACCCGGCTCCTCTTCATCGAGACCTTCGGCAACCCCAATTCCAACCTCATCGACATCGAAGCCCTCGCCGCCATCGCCCACGCGCACGGGATTCCCCTCATCGTGGACAACACCTTCGCCACACCCTACCTGCTGCGCCCCATCGAGCACGGCGCCGACATCGTGGTCCATTCCGCGACCAAGTTCATCGGCGGCCACGGCACGACCATCGGCGGCGTCATTGTGGATTCGGGCAAATTCGACTGGAAGGCCTCCGGAAAATTCCCGCAGTTGACCGAGCCGGAAAACAGTTATCACGGCATCGTCTTCGCCGACGCGGTGGGAGCGGCGGCCTACATCACCCGCGCCCGGGCCATCCTGCTGCGCGACACCGGCTCCACCCTCTCCCCGGTCAGCGCCTTCATCTTCCTCCAGGGGCTGGAAACCCTCTCCCTGCGGGTGGAACGGCACGTGGAAAATGCGCTGAAGGTCGTGGACTTCCTCTCGAAGCATCCGAAAGTCGCCCGCGTCAACCATCCGGCCCTCCCCTCCCATCCGGACCACGCCCTCTATCAGCGCTATTTCCCCAACGGAGGCGGCTCCATCTTCACCTTTGAAATCAAGGGAGGCAAGGACGAAGCCTGGCGCTTCATCGACTCCTTGCAGATATTCTCGCTGCTGGCGAACGTGGCGGATGTCAAATCGCTGGTCATCCACCCGGCCACGACCACGCATTCACAACTGACCGAAGCCGAACTGAACGAACAGGGCATCTACCAGAGCACCATCCGGCTCTCCATCGGCACCGAGCACATCAACGACCTCATCGCCGACCTGTCCCAGGCCCTGGAGCAGGCCTGACCATCCTGTCAGCGTCCGTCAGCGGGAGAGCGGCCGAAGAGTTCCCGGTAGCACTTGGAAAAGTAGGAAGGGGTGCCGAAACCCACTTTGTACGCGACTTCCGCAACGGACAGGTCGGTGGTCTTCAACAACTGGTCACCGGCCTTGAGGCGGGTGATGCGGATGAGTTCCACCGGAGAATAGCCCGTCAGGGCCTTGGTCTTGCGATAGAGCTGCACGCGGCCCAGTCCGAGTTGGGAGCCGATTTCCTCGACGCTCAAGTTCTCATTCCCCAACTGCGCATGCACCTTGGCCCGGAAACGGGAGAGAAAATCGTTTTCCTGCGGACGGGCGGCGCTCTCCCCTGTCTCAAGATAATGCTCCTTCAGGAGGATGCGGCTCTTGAGCAGATTACCGATGCGGGAGAAGAGCACCTTTTCGCTGAAGGGTTTGGAGATATAGGCGTCCGCTCCCGAGTCGTAGCCCTCGGCCCGCTGCTCTTCCAGCGATTTGGCCGTCAGCAGGATGACGGGGATATGGCTGGTGGCGAGTTGCCCCTTGAGCGCCTTGCAGAAAACCAGGCCGTCCATCACGGGCATCATCACGTCGCACACCACCAGGTCCGGCAGTTCCCGCGTCGCCTTCTCCAGCGCAGCCTTGCCGTCACAGGCGGTCAGGATGCGGTAGTCCGATTCGAGCAGGGACGCGATGAAATGCCGCAGGTCGGCATTGTCGTCCACGACCAGGACGGTCGGACGGTCTCCGTTGTCCGTAACCTTGCCAGCCGCCTCGGCCTGCGAGGTGTCTTCCCCAGCCAGGATTTCCTGAAACTGTTCGGTATAGACGGATGCAGCCCTGCCTTCGGCCACCTCCGCCCCCTCCTGCTTCAGCGGCAGCCGGAGCGTAAAACAGGCGCCTTCACCGATGCGGCTCACGACGGCGACACTCCCGCCGTGCAGTTCGCAGATGAGCCGGACCAGGGCCAGGCCGATGCCGGTCCCCGTCGTGGAAATGTCCGTCTGATAGAAGCGGTCGAAGATATAGGGCAATTTATCGGCCGGAATGCCATCCCCGTCATCGGTGACCCGCAGGAGGACATCGGCGCCTTCCTGCTGCACGGAGACGGTGATGCTGCCGTCGGGACGGGTATGCTTGACCGAGTTGCCGATCAGATTGAACAAAGCCCGCTCCACCAGACGCATATCGGCCTCGATTTCAAGCGTCTCTTCTCCCTCGCAGACGAAGGTCCGCGCCATTCCGTCAAAACCGGTCATCCATTCCCGGATGGCGGCAGGCAGGTCGAAGCGGGACACGGCCAAGGGCATATTGCCGCTTTCGATTTTCCGGAAGTCGAGGATGTTGCTGACGAGTTGCCGCAGGATTTCCACATTGCGCAGGGCGACGCCCAGCGTGCGACGCTGTCCCTCCTCCAAAGGACCTTCCAACACGTGCTCCAAGGGACCGGCCACGAGGGTCAGTGGCGTCCGCAGGTCGTGGCTGACATTGGTGAAAAAGTCGAGTTTGGCCCGGGTGTTTTCCTCCAGCTGGCTCGACAGACGGGCCAGGGTCTCATTGCGTCGGGCCAGTTCCTCGTTGAGCCGGCGGCTGTTGGCGTAGTTCCAGTAGGCCAGTCCCGTGAGCAGGATCAGCAGGACGGAGAGGACAATCAGCATCCACATCATCAGCCGCTGGTTGTTGTATTGCAGGAGGAAACTGTCCAGTCGGCTGTTGACATCTTCCATCACGGCCCGCTGGTTGGCGATTTCCGCATCCTGCATCTTGAGCATCGGGGCGTTGTATTTGTCCACCAGGGCACTTTCCAGGAGATTTTCCCGCTGATAGGGCCGTCCGGACAGGATGTTCATCGCCAGTTCCATCACCAGGTCGCCGCGGGTCGGGTAGAGATAGGAAGCCGTCAGCCTGCCGTCCATCACATCCTGGAGTCCGGCATCGGGCAGGGCGTCCACCCCGAAGAACAGGACGTCGGAAGGCTCGCCCATCGCCTTGCGGGCGCCGATGGCCATCCGGTCGTTCTGTCCGAAAACGGCATCCGGCCGCACGCCCTCCTCCATCAGGGAAGCCATCGCCTGATAGCCGCCATCCTCCAGCCAGCCTCCGTACGGGGCGCGCAGCAGTTTCACTCCGGGACAGGCCGACAGCGCCTGGGCAAAGCCCTTGTGCCGGTCGTCGGCGGGAGAAGACCCCTCCAGTCCCGGGATTTCCACGACAAGACCCTTCCCCTTGAGCAGGTCCGCCACCAGCAGCCCCATCATCCGGCCGATTTCCACGTTGTCGGCTCCGATGAAGGCCGTATATTTGTCCGAATCAATCTTGCGGTCGAAGAGGATGACCGGGATGCCGGCATCGAAGGCCTGCTCGACCGCCGGCGTAATCGTATGGGTCTGATTGGGCGAGATAATCAGCAAATCTACGCCGTCCGCGACGAACTGCCGGATCTGCTGCATCTGCCGCCGGCTGTCGTCGTCGGCGGAGGAAAAACGGATGTCCACCCCGTTGATGCGGGCGGCCAGCGCCAGTTCGTCGTTGAGTTTGGTCCGCCAGATGTCGTCGCTGCATTGCGATATGCCTATAACCAAAGACTTCTTCCCTCCGGAACAGGCGGAGAGAAGAAGGACAGAGAGTAAGAGTAAGAGAAAGAGAAACTTTCCTTTCATTTCAGTTCATCCGGAACGACCGGCATCGCACCGTTCTGCGTACAGACGAACGCCGACACCTTGACGGCGGTCCCGTGCGCTTCGGGCACGCTCTTTCCATTGAGCAGGGAGCCCACGAAGGCACCGGTGAAGGAATCTCCGGCTCCCACCGTGTCGGCCACGCGGACCTTGGGGGTCTGGAGGAAGGACATTCCTCCCTCGTAAAAGACATAACTGCCGTTCTCCCCGCAGGTCAGGATGAGCATCTGCAAGTCGTACTCCTTCATCAGCAGCCGGCATTTCTCTTCGAGGGCCAGGCCGGGAAGTTCCAGCATCCGGGCGATGATGACGAGTTCCTCATCGTTGATTTTGAGGATATTGCAGCGGCGGAAGGAACTCTCGATGATGTCCTGGCTGTAGAAACGCTGACGCAGGTTGATGTCGAAGACCTTGAGACAGTCGGCGGGCACCGCATCCAGGAAACGGGCGATGGTCTCGCGGGAGACCCCGTTGCGCTGGGCCAGCGAGCCAAAACAGACGGCCTTGCAGCCGGCGGCCAGGGCGGCCAGTTCCGGGGTGTAGGGAATGTTGTCCCAGGCGACGCCGGTCTTGATTTCATACTGCGGCACGCCCTTGTCGTCCAGGGTGACCTGCACGGTACCGGTCGGATAGTCCACCCGCTCCATCCGGAAGGGCAGACGGCGTGCATTGAGGGCTTCGATGATTTCCTTTCCGAGGGCATCGTCTCCGATGGCGCTCACGGCCACGGCGTCGTGTCCGAACTGGGAAGCGTGATAGGCAAAATTGGCCGGCGCCCCGCCCAGTTGTTTTCCTTCGGGAAGCATATCCCACAGCGCTTCCCCGATTCCTATGACAAAACGGCTCATATTATTCACGGACTTTGGTATAGTAATAGAACAGATACAACACGCCGATGCCCATCACGGCGATGGCTCCGCCCTGGCCGACGGCGTCGGAGGCGAATCCCATCAGCAGCGGGAAAATCGTCCCGCCGAACAGGCCCATAATCATCAGGCCGGACACCTCGTTCTGCTGCTCGGGCACGGCCAGCAGCGCCTGGGAGAAGACGATGGAGAAGATGTTGGAGTTGCCGAATCCCACCATCGCGATGGAGGCGTACAGGACAGCCTTGGAGGTCCCGAGGAACATCCCGCAGATGGCCAGGGCCAACAGCACGATGCTGAAAAGCAGGAACTTCTTGTGGCTGAACTTGGAGAGGATGAAGGAGCCGGAGAGGCAGCCGACGGTACGGAAGATAAAGTACAGGCTGGTGGCGAAACCGGCTTCGGTCAGGGTCATTCCGACCCGTTCCATCAGGAGTTTCGGAGCGGTCGTATTGGTTCCCACGTCGATGCCCACGTGGCACATAATGCTCAGGAAGCAGAGCAGGACGACGGATTTGCCGAGCAGACGGAAACTCGCCGCAAAGCCGGAGGCGCGGCCGCTGACCTTTTCGCGCTGAATCGGGGAGGCGGCCAGCAGGAGCGCGGCCAGGATGCCGATGGCGCCGTACACGGGGAAGAGCACCCGCCAGCCCAGGCCGAAGGCCGGAATGGCCGCCGTGGCGCCCCACATCGCAATATAGGGAGCCATAAAGGAGGCGATGGCCTTGACGAACTGGCCGAAAGTCATCATACTGGCGAGTTTTTCACCCTGGATAATGTTGGTGATGAGCGGGTTGAGAGAAGTCTGCATCAGCGCGTTGCCGATACCCAGCAGCGAGAAGGCGGCCAGCATATAGGCATAGCTCTCACCGAAAATCGGCATAATCAGGGAGACGACCGTAACGACCAGCGAAAGGAGCACGGTGTTTTTGCGGCCGATTTTGTTCATCAGGATGCCCGTCGGGACGGAGAAGATGAGGAACCAGAAGAATACCAGCGAAGGGAAGAGGTTGGCGGCGGAATCGCTCAGCGCAAGGTCTTCTTTCACATAGTTGGAAGCGATGCCCACGAGGTCCACGAACCCCATCGCAAAGAAGCAGAGCATCACCGGAATGAATTGAAGTTTCTTATTCATCGCAGTAGTTTACTTTTCAAGAGGGTAGAAGGTTACGTCCGCCTTGGTGTTGCCGTACATTTTAAGCGTATTGTACGGCGAGGAAGGGAACACCAGGTTGGTCATGCAGAAGTCCTGGCCGAAGGCCTCGATGCTGGCGCTGTCCACCAGCAGGCGGAGCTCCATCTTGCCGCCGACGGCGGCGGGAGCGGAGGTGACGGCCGGGAAGGATTTGGAGAATTTCACGGCGCCGCTGCCCCGGCGGTCCATCGAGAACATTCCCTCGGAGGCATTATAGGTGAATACCACCTGCTCGCCGGCTTCGTTGGAGAGGACGAAGGAGACATCCTCCTTGCGGGACTGCTGGAAACGGATAATCAGTTCATAGGCCTTCACCGGCTTGTCGGACAGTTCCACGGGGGCCGACGTGAGCGTAAAATTGACGGGGGCTCCGCGAAGGGCTTCCACCTCCCGGGAAGGGGTGCTCTTGAGGAGCACTTCCTTGCCCCTGCGGATGAGGCTCAGGTCACGGGGGACGGAGTTGGAACTGCGGAACTGGGTGGTGGGCACGGAGTTGGCGTACTGCCAATTGCTCATCCAGGCGAGGGCTACGGTGCGGCCTTCCGGGGCGTTGCTCCAGGTAACGGCTGCGTAGTGGTCCTTGCCGTAATCCATCCAGCGGGTGACGGTCGCAGGGTCGTCGCAGCGGAAGGTCTTGCCGTCATAACGGCCGACGAAATACTGCGTGGCGCTGCCGCCATAGGGGCCGCCCGGATTGATGTTCAGCAGGAGCACCCATTTGTCCTTGCCCTCGAAAGGCAGACGGATCAGGTCGGGACACTCCCAGACTCCGTTGTGGTTGCCGTAGGCAAGGCCGAAACTGCTGTCGTAGGTCCAGTCCTTGAGGTTGTCGGAACTGTAGAACTGCACCTCCTGACCGGCGGCAAGCACCACCTTCCACTGCCTGGTCTGCTCGTCCCAGAATACCTTGGGGTCGCGGAAGTCCGGCGTGTTTTCGGCCACGATGACCGGATTGCCGGCATACTTGTGGAAGGTACGGCCGCCGTCGTTGCTCCAGGCAATGCTCTGGGTCTGGTTGATGCCGTCGGAAGTGTACATCGCGATGATGGCATCCTTGCCGAAACCGGCCGTGTTCTCCTTGTCCACGACGGCGCTGCCGCTGAAGATGTCACCCAGCGCATCCGGCACGATGGCGTTTTCCCATTGCTCCCAGCGGACCAGGTCGGTCGAGACCGCGTGTCCCCAGGTCATATTCCCCCAGAAACTCCCGTAGGGATTGTACTGGAAGAACAGGTGCCATTTCCCGTCCTGGTACACCATGCCGTTGGGGTCGTTCATCCAGCCCCAGTCCGGCGAGAAGTGATAGAGCGGACGGTAGTCCTTTTCCCGGTTGCTGCGGTCAAACACCGGCGCCGTACCCATCTCCGCCCAGCAGACATCGTCGGCGGGGTCGCGGCGCAGGCTGCGTCCCTGGGACATTTTCACATCCAGCAGAATGCTGTCGCCCGCCCAGGGAGCCAGGTCGAGGGGCACGAAATAATCGACTTTGTCAATCGCCAGGCAGATGTTGGCGCCCATCCGTTCCTGTCCGTTGGACAAGACTTTCACGCGGGCCTCGGGAGCCGACTCCTGCACGGGAATCAGCACGTAACGGTCCTTGCTTTGCACCCTCACCATCGAATGGGTATCCGAGAGATGCTCGATTCTGAGCCCCTGGGCACCGGCGGCAAGGGTGAAAGTCAAGGCAAAAAGAGTCAGGAAATGTTTCATCTTTCAAAGATAACGCAAATTTTCAATATTCGCTGACCTGCAGGTCGGATATCGTGATGCGGCCGCCGTAGTTATTGATGCTCCAGCAGTTCTTGCGGATGCCGTAGATGCGGTTGGTATAGGCGCAGACATCGTTGATATACAGGACCACCACGGAATTGTCCGTGAAGATGTCGATATGGTAGGTGTTGTCGGCGGGACGGACGAAATTGTAGCCGTCGATGCCCACGATGAAGCCTTTTCCTTCGCTGCCTTCCTGCTCGAAATTAATCTTGCGGGTCGTCTCGTTCTCGGGATTGACCACTATCGTATAATACTTCGTGGAATTGGAACCGCGCACCAGCGAAATGCCGAATTTGTCCGTAGGACCGGCCGTCTTGACGGTCAGGCTGATGTGGTTGCAGTTGCCCAGGCGGTTGTAGAGGACATAGGCGCCCTCGCCGCTGAGCGTGCCGCCGACGCCTTCCAGGGCGGCGCCTTCGGAGGCCATCACCTTGACCGCCTTGGCGACGCTGTACTTGGAAGCCATCGCGGGGACCTTGCCGAGGGTCAGCGTACCGTCCGTGTGCTGGATGAGTTTGTGGCAGACCAGGGCGCCGGACCAGTTGGGCTCGTTGCCGTCACCCGCGCCGACATTGATGTTGCGGTCGTGGATGGTCGCACCGGTACGGAAAGGACACCAGCCCCAGATGTAGCGGTCGGTCCCGTTGGAAGCCGTCTTGCCGGCATAGAAACCGCGGCTGTCCAGCACACCATCGTGCGCGTCGGGCCAGTGGGTGCCGGGGTCGGCGAAGCAGGCCTTCAGGCCGTCGAAACTGTCGGCCATCATATATTTGACCTTGCGGCTCCAGCTGACCTTGTACGCCTCGCTGTACACGCAGTACCACCAGTCGCCCATCTTGAAGATGTCCGGGCACTCG
>CADBLM010000085.1 GCA_902795445.1 uncultured Bacteroidia bacterium | reverse complement strand
CTTCTTTGTGGAAGTGATGGGACGCGACGCCGGCTTCCTGGCGCAGAACAGTGCCATCGCCAGCGGCGCCGAAGCGGCCATCATTCCCGAAGGGCAGACCAATGTGGACCAACTTGCCGAGTTCATCGGCCGGGGCGTGCGCAAGAGCAAGAACAGCTCCATCGTCATCGTCTCCGAGAGCCAGAAAGACGGGACGGGCGGCGCGATGTATTACGCCGAGCGTGTCCGCAAGGAATATCCCCAGTACGACGTCCGCGTGACGATTCTCGGCCACTTGCAGCGGGGCGGCACGCCGACGGCGTCCGACCGCATCCTGGCCAGCCGCCTGGGCTACGCTTCCATCGAAGCGCTCAAGGAAGGACAGCGCAATGTGATGATCGGCATCCGCAACGACGAGATTGTCTATGTGCCCATCAGCCGCGCCGTCAAATGGGACAAGCCCATCGCCCGCGAACTCATCGACGTCCTCGCCGTCCTCTCCATCTGAGAGAATCATCCATTTGATACCCCGCCCATCCCGGCACGGATGTCATTCCTACAGGTGGAACCAGTAGATGAAGGAGATGGTGAACATATCGTAGCGGGGATTGTACTGCTGCTTGTCCCAGCGCATCTTGTTGTAATCATTGTAGATGCTGGTGACCGTTTCCGGATTGTAGAAGGCGTCTTTCATCCGCTGGCTCCAGCCCCACTCGTAGGTAAAGCGGAAGCCGATACTCTTGTAGTTCAGATCGATACCGGCGAGATAATTGGCAAAAAACACATTGGAGATGGATGAACGCTTCTTCTCATTCATCGAAGACAGCGGGTAGCTGTCGGGACCGTCGAAGAAGGCGCCGTATCCCTTCACTCCGCCGAAAAGGGTCGTCCAGAATTGTCCGAAATGGAACTGGAGAGAGGGCATTATGCCAAGGCCGAGGCTCATCGTAAGGGAAGTGGAGGTCTTGCCCGGATCAGCCGTCATGCCCAAGCGGGAAAGGTCCCACTTTCCGAAACCGAAAGCCAGGTCAAGCCAGCGGAAATTGATACCGAGGGGCCCCCATACAGGGAGCAGGAAATCGGAGGAATAATGAAAGCCATGGCTGGTGTTCAATGTTCCGGAGAAACCGGAATCCGCCAATGGCGCATTGTTCTTCCACTGCATATTGAGATAGCCGAAGGACATGTTCATATCCATGTCGCAGCGGAAAATCTTCGACAGATTGTCTTCCTTCTCTGTCAGATCGTAACTGTCATACAATTCATAAACACCCTGCGCCGCGAGCGTGAGAGACCATCCGGCGAGAAGAACGATGACAACAAATATCTTTTTCATAGCGAGTCGGGGTTAAAAACTGGTATAGGCCGTGAAATAGGTAACAGGCTTGAGGGAATTGACCGGGGTGCATCCCGAGAAAGGAAGTGTCTGCAGCCGTCCGTCGCGTTCCACGGTCAGTTTGCCACTGTATGAAGTCCGGTGATGGGCTGCAAGCGACTCGGACTTGGTCACATCGATTCCCTTGAGAACATCGCCCGTTTTCAGGCCGCTCTTTTTGACCAGCGAAGAATTGGGATCCAGACCGACGACCTCGGATCGGGCGTCAAGGATTACGCCGACATTGACCAGACTGATGCTGCCGTAAAACATCCTCGTATGCGTATCGGAGGTCATTTCCAGATTGTAGTCCTTGATCGGATGGTCCGCCCAGGAGACCGCAGCCTCATAGAGCTGGTCCACGTCCGCCTGGGTGTTTTCGTTGTAATGATACTTGAGCTGCCAGATGAGGGGCGCCACTTTCTCTCCGAGGCGGGAGGCTTCCAGGATGTTGACTTCCAGATAGGCGGAAGTGGAAGCCGTCTTCTGGGTATAGCCGCCGGACTTGACCGTCTCGTACTGGTTGGAGGAAATCGAGCCCAGGTATTTACCCTTCCATCCGTAAACCGCCTGGGACTTGGTCCCGGTCTGCACATGTTCGACGGTCTCCGGAACATAGGTATAATCGATACTCTGATGGGCATCCTTCACCACCGTGAAGACGATGTCGGGATGCTCTTCATCCCGCTTCATCCCGGCATCCTCGAAATTGCGGGCGATGCGCTCCAGCAGTTCCTTGTCCGCCAGGACATCGTTGCCGGAAATATACCAGTCGTAAGTCTTGAACTTGCTCCAGTCGGCATTGCGGTCCTTGCGGATTTTGAAGCGGTCGGACATCTTGTTGTAGGAAGTCCTGGTCCATTTGCAGGTCAGGGGATGAAAGCCCTGGGCGGTCATCCAGACAGGAAGTTCGCCATCACACTGCACCTCGTAAGTCTCATTCAGGAAAGGATGTCCCAGCACAAGGATATGACGGCGGGGCTGATCCAGCACGGCATAGAAATCCTCGGCATTCCAGCCCTTGGCATCCCGTCCGTCGATGCTGACCACATAGGAGCCGATTTTGATGGACGGGGACGCAAAGCGGCTGAAACGGCCTTCGTCCAGCCGGGAAGGACGGTCCACCAGGCTGACGATGTACCGGGCCGTTTCCGAAGAAGTTTTCTGATAACCGATGGTTCCGCTCCAGGTTACGGTCAGATATTCCGGATTCCAGCCGGGAAGCCGTTCCACACCCATCAGATGGTTGCGGGGCGCAGCCACAGCCAGCCCTGACAGAAGCGCCAGGACCGCCACAAGAAGAGTCGTTTTTTTCATCGCTGAAAATTATTAGTAAGCAATTTGCTGCAAATATCCCCCCTCTCTGTCACATTTGCAAATTTTTCATAAAAATTTACTTGCAAATCATCAAAATTTTTCAGCCAGCCATTGCCCGAAGAAACGGTCATACACCATATAACCTTGGTCTGAACGGTACAGGACTTCATCATTCATCAGTCGCAAGAGCGCACCCTTCACGCTGCTGCTTGCCGTAAGACGATACTTGGAAACAAATTCACCGGACAGAATTTCACGGACCTTTTCCTCTTTGGCTACCGCCTTTAGCAATTTGACCTGCCCTTTGCTATACGCTCGGAGCAGAGAGATGTAATAATATTCATTTTCCTGAAGAATTTCACTGACAACCTCCTTCACAAGAGCCTCTTCAATGGCCCGGTCCTTCTTTCCGAACAGTTGGTTCATCACTTTCTGAACATACCAGGTGTGACCTTCATAACGGGAATAGACATCGTCGAACACTTTCTCGGGCAAACTGCGTCCCTGACTCTCAAAAAAGGCTTTTGCAAAAGAATAATACGAATGTTCGTCAATCGTGCCGATGGATTTCAAGGAAGAACTTTGATAAAAGGGCCGCTTGGGAGACAAGAACATCTCTCCAAGAATATGAGCCTGGCTGCCGGAAAAAATAAAATGGATGTTATGAAGATGCTGGATTCGGGTACGGAGCAGCGCTTCTACATTTTTCTCCGGATATTGGGCTATCTGTTGAAACTCATCAAAGGCAATATAACACTCCTCATCCATCTGCCCGAGGTAATCAAAAATCTGTTCCAGACCACAACTGCGTTGCGAAATTTTCGTAACGCATATATCGTAATAAAATTTTAAACTAACAAAAATCCGGTCGCAAACGGACACATCATCGACGTCCTCGCCGTCCTCTCCATCTGAGAGCCGAAAAATCATCATTTCTAATCAGGCGCTACTCCGAGTCGCGGAATGAAAGCTTACTATGACGGAACAATTCCGTGGTTAAAGACCGGTGACCTAAATGATGATTATATTAAGGCCATCCCGGAACGAATAACTGAGAAAGCATTAGAAGATGACTGACAAAACGGGATTCATTCATAGTCTTGCACATTTTTTGCAATTGGTTGAAAGAAAATTGCTACATTTGCAAACGTGCCTGCATCCCTTATGCAGAAATAGTTAAAAAGG
>CADBLM010000084.1 GCA_902795445.1 uncultured Bacteroidia bacterium | reverse complement strand
TTTATACGGAACAGTTCGAGAGTTTCATCCCCTACGCCTGCGCCGGCGGAGAAGTCTCGGTACAAAGCCGGCTGGCCGGCAACACCCTCAATACCATCGTCTCCTGCGGGCAGGCCGTGCTGATTCCCGCCGATATGGAGGATTTCTTCCTCGTTCCGCGCCAGAAAGATACGCTCCTGCTGGAAGTACATCTCGCCCGCACCGAAGAAGAGCCCGTCGAAGAATTCGTCGGATAGTCCCGCAGCGCGTGCCGCTTCTCAAAGCCGGTCGCTCAGCGAATGCGGCGAAGATAATCGTGACGGGTAATCAGGAAGAAGAGGGCGCCGAGGATATGGATGAAGGCGACCACCCAGAACGCGAAGCGATAACTGAGGTGTTCGGAAAGCAGGCCGCCCAGCAGGATGCCGAGTCCCAGTCCCAGGTCCCAGGCGGTCAGCAGGGTCGAATTGGCGGTTCCGCGTTCGTTCTTGTCGGCGACATTGATAATCATATTCTGGAAAGCGGGCCAGAAATGTCCGTTCCCCCAGCCGATGAGCAGCGGTGCGCCGTAGTAACCGACGGCATTGGGACAGGCGACGAAAAGCAGATAACCCAGAGAAGCGAAAATTACCCCTTGCACGGCATTGGATATCAGTTTCCCCTGCCGCAGGGAACGCACGCCGGACAGACGGGAGCCAATCAGGCCGAAGGAGAAAAGAAGGAAAAAGACGCCGGTCCCGCCCGTCACGCCCATTTCTTCCTTGCTGTAAATCGCCAGATAATTGCTCAGCACGCCATAGCAGGTGCCGAAAAGGGCGGCGTTGACCCCGATGGCCCAGCCTTTCAGCAGAAAGAAACGGTCAAGCGAAAGCGCCTTGCGGTCGTGCAGCAACTGACGGTCACGGACCTTGATGGTGGAATCCGCCCAGAGGCCGATGCCCGCCACAAGGAAGGCGAGCCAGAACAGATGGTCGAAATTTCCGGTCCACTGGTAAAGATAGATGCCGGCGGTCGGAGCAATGGCCGTCGCGATATTGTTGCTGATACCGTAGAATCCGATGCCCTCGGTTCTCCGGGAAGAGGGCAGCACATCGATGGCCATCGTACTGTTGGCTACGCTGGCCGCTCCGAAAGGTCCTCCGTGCAAGGTACGTACGATGGTGAACAGCAAAAGCGTACCGGCGGCAAGATAACCGGCAAAAAAGGCGAAATAAAGGAAGAAACTGATGACCAGCACCTTTTTTCTCGGGAAACTGTCGGCCAGATAGCCGCTGAAAGGGCGGACGAGCAGGGCCGTGACGGCATAGCCTGAGAGAACGACGCCGATGAGGTCCTTGGTCGCCCCGAAATGCTCACTCAGGTATATCGGGAGCAAGGGAGTCAGCAGATAGAAAGCGAAGGCGAGACAGAAATTGGCTGTCATCACCTTCCAATAATTGGCGTTCCAAAGTTTCTCTTCCGGCATCGTTTCCATAAAAATCCTGCAAATTTAGGAAAAATGCGGACAAATATGTATCTTTGATGTTTGAGAAATGACGAATGTCCCCGCTCCTATGCTTGAAAACATCGTTTCCACCCTCAATGAAATCGTCTGGAATCCGGCCCTGGTCGTGCTGCTGATTGCCGCCGGCCTTTACCTTTCTTTCCGGACGCGTTTTGTGCAATTGCGCAGGTTTTCTCTGATGCTGCGTTCCTTGTTCGGGCGGAAAGAAGGTTCCGGCAAAGGTATCTCCTCCTTCGAAGCTTTCTGCATCGCGCTTTCCGGCCGTGTGGGAACCGGCAACATCGTCGGCGTCGCCACGGCCATCGCTTTCGGCGGTCCCGGCGCGGTTTTCTGGATGTGGGTCGTCGCATTTTTCGGAGCGTCAAGCGCTTTCGTGGAATCCACCCTCTCACAGATTTACAAATTCCCTCATCACAGCGGCTACCGGGGCGGCCCCTTCAGTTTTATCGAGAAGGGACTGGGGCAGCGCTGGCTGGGAATCATCTTCGCCCTGATTACCGTCGTATCCTGCGGCGTCTTCCTGACCACCGTCCAGGCCAACGGCGTGTCTAGGGCGGTCGTAAACGTCTTTCCTGTCACCTCTTTGAACGTCGGCATCGCGATGGCCGTCCTGCTGGGCCTTGTCATTATCGGAGGGGTCAGGCGCATCGCCCGCGTTTCGACGGCCATCACCCCTTTTATGGCACTGGGCTACATCGCGATGTCGCTCATCGTTATCTGTGTGAACATCCGGGAAGTACCGGCCATCTTTGCCTCCATCGTCACGAATGCACTGGGCATTCATCCGGTCTGCGGAGGCATCATCGGTTCCACCATCGCGATGGGAGTCAAGCGGGGCATCTTTTCCAACGAGGCCGGACAGGGAACGGGCGCCATCGTCTCGGCGGCAGCGGACGTAAAGCATCCCGCCCAACAGGGGCTGGCGCAGGCCTTTTCGGTCTATGTCGATACGCTGCTGGTCTGTACGGCCACGGCCCTGATGATACTGTCTTCCGGCACCTACAACATCCTGGACGCAAAAAGCGGTGAGATTTTGTATGCCGGCGCTCCCGAGCTGGCCAACAATTATGTCGG
Organism: uncultured Bacteroidia bacterium; assembly: GCA_902795445.1. Classification (GTDB taxonomy): domain Bacteria; phylum Bacteroidota; class Bacteroidia; order Bacteroidales; family UBA932; genus Cryptobacteroides. The sequence continues at coordinate 1,272 of CADBLM010000084.1, read as the reverse complement.
CTACACCCAGAGCGCCGTCGATTCGGTCTTCAGCGGATTCGGGGCACAGTTCGTTTCAGTGGCGATGGTCTTTTTCGCCTTCAGCACCTTGATGGCATACTATTTCTACGCAGAATCGGGCATCCTCTACCTTTTCCAAAGGCGGAACGGACGCGGGGAGAAATTCGCGGTGCGGCTGCTTCAGCTGATTATGCTGGCGGCCGTCGTCTTCGGCTCGGTCCGCGAGGCGGATTTGGTGTGGCAGCTGGGCGACATCGGGGTCGGGCTGATGGCCTGGGTGACGGTCATATCCATCCTCCTGCTTTGTCCTGAGGCGATTCAGGCGCTCAAGGATTACGAGAAAATGCAATAAAATGCTTCCGTTCCCCTTTGATTTTTTTGAAATTTGTACTTACTTTGCAACGATTTAACCCATAAACCTTATTACAACAATGAGAGCAGAACTGGTACAAGCCTTTATGATGAAGAACGGTGAATGCTTTGACGTGATGGTCGTTCAGGACATCCAGCGTCAATTGACGGAAGTGGACGACAGCAAAGCCGCTTATTTTATGTCGCTCAGCCTCCAGAACCCTACGCTGATTCTGATTTTGGCTATTTTTACCGGCTGGGAACGCTTCTTCCTCGGTGACATCGCAATGGGCATCCTGAAACTGATTACCTGTTACGGATGCGGCATCTGGTGGATTATCGACATCTTCTCTGCCAGGAGCAGGACGCTTGAGTACAACTATCAGAAATTCCAGCAGACGCTGTTATTCTGCAAATAATCCGCGGACTATATGAACAACTATCTTCCTCCTCACAACAACAAGATGGTCTGGGCTGTGCTCTGCACCGTCTTCTGCTGCCTGGTTGGCGGCATCATCGCCATCGTGTACTCCTCCCGTTCCAACGGAATCTACAACAATGCCCTGATTGCCAGCGACCCCGCCCTCCAGCAGTCGCTGTACTACGAGTCCGAGAAAGCCAACAAGACGGCGCAGACCTGGATTACCATCAGCATCATCGCCGGCATCCTGGGCGTCGCATCCGGAGCCATCGCCTGGTTTTCCGGTGCCGTGGCGAACTTGCCCATGGCCTGACCGGACCGGTTGATGCCCCGACGGATGATGAAAAAGAGGACAGTGATGATTCTTGCGATCGTCGCTGTCCTTCTTTTTGTGCTTGTGTACGGATATTTTGACCCTGCACAAGCATCATTTTTTCCCAAATGTCTCTTTCACCAGCTGACGGGCTTGCAATGTCCGGGCTGCGGTTCGCAGCGGGCCG
>CADBLM010000083.1 GCA_902795445.1 uncultured Bacteroidia bacterium | reverse complement strand
GGCGTGTTGTTCATCAGGGTCGCCAGGTCGTTGACCGTAACGAACTCCGTGACTTTGAGCACTTTGTTTTCCTGTTCCTGCTGCTCTATCTCCTCCTGCATCTTGTTGGCGGCCGCTTCCCGTTTTTCCTTGCGGTACTTGGCTCCGAAGGCGTTCTTGTTCTTGCCTTCGTTCATCCGGGCGTAGGTCTCCTTGATCTGCTTCTGGATCTCCTTCTGCATCTCTTCCTCTTCGGCGGCCGTCAGCGCAGGCTTGGTTATTTCCTTTCCTCTGCGGCGTTTGCCCTGGCCCGGAGCCGGAGCGGCCGCTTTTTCATTCTTGCGGCCGTCCTTGCGGGCGGGAAGATTCTCTCCGGCCACTTTGGTGATGTCCACCTTGCCGCCGGCCACACGCTCGCGTTTCTTCTTCTTGGGCGCGGCGAACTGGCTGAGGTCGATTTTGCCGACGACGGCCGGTCCGGACAATTTGGGAACTTCGATGACCGTTTCGCGGGGAGCCGGTGCCGGCTGTTCGGGAGCGGTTTCCTGAACCGGCGCTTCCGCGGCGGCAGGCCCGACCGGTTTTTCCACCTTGGGCTCGGCCGCTTTAACCTCGGCTTTCTTTTTCTTCTTCTTGAACTGGTCCAAGTCGATTTTTCCCGTGATTCTCAGGCCGCTTTCCGCGGGAGCCTCTTCCTGTTTGGGGAGGGGACTTTCCGCCGGAGCGGCTGTCTCGTCCTGCGGTTCCGCCTGGGGCTCCGGCCGGGCTTCGACGGCCGGTTCTTTTACCGCTTCCGGCGCTTTCTCCGTGGCTTTCGGAGCCGCTTCCGCCTTGGCTTTCGGAACCGCTTCCGCCTTGGCGCTGCCGCCCAGGCTCGTGGTCTTAATGACCACTTCCCGTCCGGCTTCATCTTCTTCGCTGTCCTCTTTCTTGCGGCCGGCGTTTTCGATGATTTCCTTGTACTTGATGACGGTCTTGTCCGCTTCCTGCTTGGCCCGCAGCTCGCTGCCGAATGCGGCGGCGAACTGCTCCCTCACTTCATCGGGGACCTTGGCGTTGGGATTGGATTCGGGAACCTCATATCCCTTTCCCGTCAGGAACTCGATGACGGTGCTCAGACCGATGTTGAATTCTTTTGCTAATTTACTGATTCGAATTTCACCCATATCGTATATTTAGTCTTCAAATTCGGCGCGGAGGATGTCGAAAATCTCATCGACGGTTTCATCTTCGAGGTCGGCACGACGGGCAATGTCTTCCTTGCTCTGGGCCAGCACGCTCTTGGCCGTGTCGCAGCCGATGGCCTGGAGACGGTCGATAATCCACTGGTCGATGCCTCTTCCGTATTCTTCGTTGTCGGCGTTGTCGTTGGAGAACTCGCTCAGCAGCACGTCGTCTTCCTCCTCTTCCTCGGCCGGGGTGTCTCTCCAGACTTCGATTTCCTTGCCGACGAGCATACTGGCCAGACGGATGTTGCATCCGCCCTTGCCGATGCCTTTCTTGACTTCGTCGGGATGCATATAGACCTTGATTTTGTCTTCTTCCGGGTTGATGGTGATGGAGGAAATCTTGGCCGGATTGAGCGCCCGCTGGATGAGGAGCTGGGTGTTGGAGGTCCACTGGAGCACGTCGATATTCTCGTTGCGCAGTTCCTTGACGATGCCGATGATACGCGCGCCCTTCACGCCGATGCAGGCTCCGATGGGGTCGATGCGCTCGTCATAGCTCTCGACGGCCACCTTGGCGCGTTCGCCCGGAATCCGGACGACTTTCTTGATGGTAATCAGGCCGTCGTAAATCTCGGGTACTTCCTGCTCGAAAAGTTTCTCGAGGAATTCGTTGGAGGTGCGGGAAAGGATGATGTACGGCGTGGCGTTGTTCTTCATTTCCCCATCTTTGATGATGGCGCGTACGATGTCTCCCTTCTTGAAATGTTCTCCCTGAATCTGCTCGCTCTTGGGCAGGTGGAGTTCGTTGTGGTCTTCGTCCATCAGCAGGACTTCCTTGTTCCAGGACTGATAGACCTCGCCGGTGAAGAGGTCGCCCTTCTTGGCGAGATATTTATTGTAGAGGTTGGCCCTCTCGATGTCCATAATGCGTCCCTGAAGGTTCTGACGCAGGTTCAGGATGCCCCTGCGGCCGAATTCCTTCATCGGAATCTTCTTGACGTACTCGTCGCCGACTTCGAAATCGTCCTCTCCCATCTCTTCCAGCTGGGCGACGGTAATCTGCGTGGCGGGATTCTCCACTTCTTCGACCACGTCGAATTTCTGGTAAATCTCGCAGTCGCCACGGTCCACGTTGACGATGATGTCAAAATTGTCGGCGCTGCCGTAGGTCTTGGCCAGTTGGGTCTTGAAGACGTCTTCCAGCACGCCCATCATAGTGTTGCGGTCGATGTTCTTCTGTTTCTTGAACTCCGCAAACGCATCTTTGAGACTTGTTTTCTCTTCCATAAATGTATGATTGTTTATTCGAATTCAACATAGGGGCGGACGGCGTTGACTTGGTCGAAACCATAGTTTTCCACCTTTTCCACCGGCACTTTCTTCTTTCCTCCTTCGGGTTTCTCCATACTCGTATAGCGGATTCCGATGCCCTTTTCGTCGGCGGATTCCAGCGTGGCAACCAGCTTGCGGCCGCCTTTGAGCGAGACCTCCACCTTCGAACCGAGGGCCTTCGTATATTGGCGGAGCACCTTGAACGGCTGGTCGAGCCCGGCGGAGGTGACGGTGAGGGAGTAGTCTTCCTTTTCCCGGTCGAAAGCGGTCTCGAAAAGGGCGGACAGGTCCGTGCAGTCGTCCAGGCTGATGCAGCCTTCTTCCTTTTCCACCGTCAGGGTGACATCGTTGTCGGGAGAAACGGAAATGTCCACAAAAAACATCCCCCGTGCAACGATTACCTTCTCTATAGCATCCTTAATCTCGATAATGTTCATCTGGCAATCCGGTCTTTGGGTATAAATAAAGGGGACCGCCCGTCCCCTCCATAATTCGGTTGCAAAGATAACAATATTTTTTGATATCCGAACCTTAATGCGTATTTTTGTTGAAAACAGCGTGAAATGGAACTGAAAGCCCGACAAATTGCAGAAGTCCTGAACGGAAGAGTGGACGGAGACCCGGAAGTGACCGTCAAGACTTTTGCCCGTATCGAAAGCGGCAAACCCGGAGCCGTCTGCTTCTTCGCCAATCCCAAATATGAGAAATACGTCTATGCCAGCAAGGCGTCCGTCATCATCGTCAACGAGAATTTCGAGCCCTCGCAGCCCGTTTCTGCGACGATGGTCCGCGTACCCGACGCCTACAGCGCCGTCGCGGCGCTGCTGGATTACGTGACAGCTCAGAAACGTTCCTTCAAGCGTTACCGGGGAAAATACAGCGTCATCCGCTGGTCCGCCAGGCTCGGCCGCAAGGTCTATGTGGGCGAACAGAGCTATATCGGCAGCCATACCCGGGTGGGGGACTACACCAAAATCTGGCCGCAGGTCTATATCGGGGATAATGTGACCATCGGTGAGCACTGCATCTTCTATCCCGGCGTCAAAATCTATTCCGGCAGCGTCATCGGCGACCGAGTCATCCTGCAGGCCGGCGTTGTCATCGGCGGGGACGGGTTCGGATTCGCGCCGCTTCCCGACGGTTCGTATAAGAAAATCGAGCATACCGGCAACGTCATCATCGAAGACGACGTGGAAATCCAGGCCAACACCACCATCGACAAATCCCAGATGGGCTCCACCATCGTCCACAGGGGAGCGAAGGTGGACAATCTCGTCCAGATCGCCCACAACGTGGAAGTCGGGGAGAATACCGTCATCTGCGCCCAGACCGGTATCGCCGGTTCCACCAAAATCGGCCGCAACTGCACCCTTGCCGGCCAGGCCGGCATCGTCGGGCACATCAGCATCGCCGACCGGACCATCGTGACCGCCAAGACTTCCATCATCAAGTCCATCACGGAAGAAGGGAAAGCCTTCCAGGGAAATCCCGGATTTGACCATAACGAATTTATGCGTGCCTATGTCCAATTTCGCAAAAGTGGCCGGAAATAAGAAAATTTGACTACCTTTGCGAAATTTTTGAAAAGAATCTGACTGGAAATGCAGCAGCAAACCTTAGAAAAACCCTGTTCGTTCGAAGGAAAGGGGCTCCATACCGGAAAACCCGTCCGTATGAGCATACAGCCCGCTCCCGTCAACACCGGCATCCGCTTCGTCCGTTCGGACATCGGTCCGGACGCCGTCGTCGAGGCCCTCGCTGTCAACGTGAGCAATACCGCCCGCAGCACGACCTTGACGCAGAACGGGGTCAATGTCATCACCGTCGAGCACGTCCTTTCCGCCCTGACCGGCCTGGGCATCGACAACGCCTTCGTCACGCTGGACAACGAAGAGGTTCCCATCCTCGACGGCAGCGCCAGGCCCTACTGCGACGCCATCCTTTCCGACGGCATCCGTCAGCAGGAGGAGGAGAGGAAATACATAGAACTCCAACGCGAAATCGTCTATGAAGACGCCGTCAAAGGCATCAAGGTGACGGTTGCGCCCGCGGACGAACCCTCCTATGAAATCCACGTGGATTTCAACTCGCAGGTGGTCGGCGTCCAGGAGGCAAGTTGGAATCCTTCCGTCGATTACACGACCGAGATAGCCCGCTGCCGCACCTTCGTCTTTTTCCACGAAATCGAATATCTGTTCAAGAACAACCTCATCAAGGGAGGGGATATCGACAATGCCATCGTCATCATCGAGCACCCCGTACCCCGCGAGCGGGTGGAAGCCCTCTGCAACGGCCTTTCCATCCCTGTTCCGGCCAATACCTCCGTGGGGTATCTGGACAATATGAAACTGCATTACGACAATGAGTGCGCCCGGCACAAGATGCTGGACCTGATCGGTGACCTGCGCCTCTGCGGAGGCTTTCTCAAGGCGAAAGTGACGGCGGTCAAGACCGGCCATTTCGTCAACTCCCAGGTCGCCCGTATGATTATAGAATCCAAGTAAAGTATGAAAGCCAAAATCCATCCTCTGGCCACCGTCCACCCCAACGCCAAACTGGGCGAAGACGTGGAGGTCGGCCCCTATGCCTTTATCGACGAGTTCGTCACCATCGGAGACCGATGCAAAATCCTGCCGCACGCCACCATCTTCAATTATGTGGAAATGGGTACGGATTGCAGCGTGTTTCCCGGCGCCGTCGTCGGCGCGATTCCGCAGGACCTCAAGTTTGACGGCGAGGTGACCTGGGTGGAGATCGGCGACCGCGTCACCATCCGCGAGTGCGCGACCATCAACCGCGGCACCAAGGCCAGCGGC
>CADBLM010000082.1 GCA_902795445.1 uncultured Bacteroidia bacterium | reverse complement strand
TACACCTTGGTCTTGAGAACCTTGGTCTCGTGTTCCAGCTGGGTCTTGTCAAGGGCGTTCCTGAGGGTGATGAGGATGCGGTTGAGGTCGAGGGGCTTCTGCAGGAAGTCGAAGGCGCCGCCGCGGATGCAGGAGACGGCCGTATCGATGTCGCCGTGACCGGTCATCATCACGACCGCCGTATCGGGAACCTGTTCCCGCAGGGCGGCCAGGAGTTCGACGCCGTCCATTCCGGGCATCTTGATGTCGCAGAGCACGACCTGGAAATGGTCGCTTGCGACCAGCTGGAGGGCGGTCGGCCCGTCGGGAGCCGTTTCCACGAGATAATCCTCCTCCTCAAGGATTTCCTTGAGGGAATTGCGGATTGCCCGTTCGTCATCCACAATCAGTATTTTTGCATTGTTTGCCATAACTTGCAAATATACCTATTTTCTTTCAAACTTCCAATCTACGCTTCCGGCAAAGGAATTTTGCGGGAAGAACACAATTTTTGGAAACAAAATTTGCACAATTCAAAAAAGTGGATTATCTTTGCAGTCCGTTTGAGAGAACGGGATACACAGTCTCTTAGCTCAGTTGGTTAGAGCGCTACACTGATAATGTAGAGGTCACTGGTTCAACTCCAGTAGGGACTACCAGAATGGGGGATTAGCTCAGTTGGTAGAGCACTTGCTTTGCAAGCAAGGGGTCAAGAGTTCGAATCTCTTATTCTCCACAATTTCCAGTTGACAGACGCACCGGATTGCATCCGGTTTTTTTGTTGTATGCCGGTTCTATTCCACCCGCATCGTCGTGGCGGGGTCAATCTTGGAGATGAACATACAGGGCAGCTGCAGCAGGAGCAGAATCAGAGCGTAGGCCAGCAGGTCCGCCGGGAGGATGAACGGAAGATGGAGGCTGACCGGCACATAGGACACGAAATAGTTGGCGGGGTCCAGGGGAATCAGGTGGAAAGCCCCTTGCAGCAGGCAGAAGAAAAGGGCGGCGGCATTGCCGATGAGCAGTCCTTTCAGCACGATGCCGGACGACAGTTTCAGATACACCCGACGGATATCCCGGTCGGTCATACCGAAGGCCTTGAGGGTCCCGATGGTGGAAATGCTTTCAAAAAGGAGTATCAGCAGACCGGAAATCATATTGAATCCGGCCACGACGACCATCAGGGCCAGGATGAAAAGGACATTGAAATCAATGAGGGTGAGCCAGTCGAAAATCTGGGGGTAACGGTCCGTGGAAGCTTCGCACCAGACGGGCGTCTCGTCCTCCTGCGACAGGCTGTAAACCAGGGCGCCGAGTTCGTCGCGGACGGCATTCTGCTGCCCGGCATCTTTCCAGGCATCTGCGAGCATCAGCTCCAACGAACCGACTTGCCCGGCCTCCCAGCCGTTGACCCGCTGCATATCTTCGAGCGGCAGGGTGACGACCAACTTGTCGTCCGCATCGAGGATGGCGTCATAGACAGACTCCACGGCAAAGCGGCGGGCACGCGTCTTCTCGCCGATGAAATAGACGGTCATCCGGTCTCCCTCCCGCAGATGGAGCAGAGCGGAAAGCCTGCGGGGAATACGGACCCGTCCGCTGCTGTCGGCTCCGCCGGGCATCCCCTTGAACAGCACGCCGTGGATGTCCGTCCCGCTTTTGATGATGCCCACGCGGCTCACGACAGGACGCAGGGACCTGACGGCCCGATGGGCCCGCAGCGCCTCTTCATAGGACGGATGAAGGGGAATCGGCGCGTCGGTCCCGAGCAGATTCTGGCGCTGCGGAACAATCCGGATATCCCCGGAAAGTTCGGACACTCCCCTGCCGATTTCCTTCCGGAAACCGCTGGAAATGGCGACGGCCAGGATGATGATGAAAAAACTCAGGGCGATGCATACCAGGGGCAGGCGTCCTTTGAAACGAAGTTTGCGGGCGATGAAGGAGGAGGCGGTCATAACCGGACGTCCATTTTGATACGGCGGGACTTGGGATGCAGATTGTTGGCGCGGCTGCCGACATTTTTCACAAAGCCCAGCGGAATATCCTTGTAGGTCAGCAGAAGCACCCCCTTGGGCGCATCGGGCAGGCTGAGGCTGTCTCCGTGAAGGAAATACAGGGCCGTCTGCTTGTCCACCGGCACATTGGGCCAGCGGCTGCGGTCCAGACGGTAGCCGGTCGGGCAGTCCGGGTCGGCGGCGGGCTGCGGATAATCCTTTTCTCCGGGCTGAGCCGGCAAGCGGCCGCACTCCGGAGATTCTTCATCCGCTCCGCGTTGGAGCAGGGCGCAGAACTGCCCTTCACCCCGGACCAGTCCGGGCAGCAGACGGACGCCGTCGGCTCCGGTCCCTACGGGAGACCACAGGAGCTGCTCCCCTGCCGCCTGCGCGGCGGCCTCCTCTTCTGCCATCCAGCTCCGCAGATCCAGGGCCCGGAAATCCGGACGTTCCAGCAGACGGGCCACGGAGCCTTCGTTTTCGCGGGTATTGAAGGTACAGGTGGAATAAATCAGGTAACCGCCGGGGGCAAGGGCGGGAGCGATGCCGTCCAGAATCTTCCGCTGCAGGGCGGCGCACTCCGCCACGAGGGCGGGACTCCATTGCGAGAGGGCCTGCGGTTCCTTGCGGAACATCCCCTCTCCCGAGCAGGGCGCATCGACCAGGATGATGTCGAAGCGGTCCTTCAAGGCTCCGAGCCGGGAAACCGGCAGGGAACAGACCGATACATCCGGGTCGCCCCAGACGGCGACATTGTCCCTCAGGACGGAGGCCCGGCGGGGATTCACCTCATTGGCCAGCAGACGGAAGGCATCGCCGAAGGCCTTCCGCAGCGAGGCTGCGGCATCGGTCGTCTTGCCGCCGGGAGCGGCGCAAAGGTCCAGCACCTGCAAGGGACGGGCTTCCGCCCGCCTCAGGATATCAGGTTGCCGAAGCACCCGCCTCAGGACGGCCCCCACGAACATCGAGGAAGCATCCTGCACATAATAGGCGCCTGCATGGAACAAAGGATGCAGGGTATAGACCGGACGGCTGAGCAGCCTCCATCCTTCCTCCGACCAGGGGACCCGTTCGGCACCGTCGAGAATCGGAAGATGCGCCCTTTTCCAGGGATTGAGCCGGACGCAGGCGGGAGATTCTTCCTCCAGAGCCGCCTCGAAGCACGCAATGGCCCGTTCCGGCTCGCAGGAAGTGGCCAACGCTTCGTCCAAAAGGGCCCGAAAATCCTGCGGAAGTTCCATCAGTTCTTGAAATTCTTGAGCATATCGGGGTCGATACCTTCCGGCACCCGGCCCTCGCTGACGGCGACCAGGCCGTCCACAATCTTGTCCAGCCCCTCCTGCAATTTGCTGCCGAGCATCATTTTCATCATAAAATTGAGTTCGGCTTCCACCTTGATGGAAAAGTCGGTCTCGGCAGGATTGCCGTCCGCGTCGAAGGAAAGGGTGATCTTGAAGGCGAAAGGCGCACCGTAATCGACCAGCTCTATCCGGCTGTAAGGCGTGCGGGAATGGACCTTGGCTCCCACATCGTAGCCCTGCACCGACACCTGCAGGGTATCGTAGTCGGCCTTCACCATTTCTTTTTTGTCCTCGGGCAGCATCATCACGAAATTGCGCATATCGACGAACATCATATAGAGTTCGAAGGGAGACTTGCGGACGATGCCGTGTTTGCTGTTGAATTCGACCATAATCTGAGTTTCTAAGGCCGCATCCTGCGGCTTAACTTTGCAAATTTAAGATATTTTTCGGGAGTTTCACTAACTTTGCCGGGCAAATCGACGGCAATGTACAAGATATTCATCGACGACAAATGCATCTGCATTTCCAACCGGCGGGCCTACGAGGCATTTTGCCGGGAGTTCAAGGAGATCAGCGCCGCCGGCGGGCTGGTAGTCCGCCGGACGGAAGGCGGACCGACGTTTCTGTTTATCCGCCGCAACGGCCTGTGGGACCTGCCCAAAGGACACCAGGAAGCCGGCGAAGACATCCGGACGACAGCCCTGCGGGAAGTCTGCGAAGAGACCGGCCTGGCCGCCGGAGACCTCCGCATCCGTTCCGGAGGGCCGGCACCCGGGGCGACAGAAAAGGAGGGGCTGATTGGCATCACGGACCACTGTTATCTCCGGAACGGCATCTGGCATCTTAAACACAGCTGGTGGTATGCGATGGAAGCGTCAGCCGATGTTCAGCCCCGGCTGGTTCCGCAGACGGAAGAAGGCATCAGCGAGGCTGTCTGGGTACGGCCGGATGAGATTCCCGTCCTGCTGGACCATTCCTATTCGTCCATCCGGGAAGTCATCCGCCAAAGCGAGGCCGGAAACGGTTGGGAATAACCCTCATCGACGCCCCATCAGGGCCTGCAGGAGAGTAGAGAGGGCCGGGGAAGCATCGTGGGCGATACGGATGCGCGGAGCGGCGTCCGGAGCGTCGCCGGCCCGGACCGCCGGATGGCCGAGCGCGTAATAGGCTACGTCCTGCAACAGGCACTGGGCGTCCACATAGTCGTAATCGTCATCCGCAATCTGGATGAGCACGGCGGGAACCTCTCCGAAAAGGACCCGGGCCCGGTCGGTCTCGTCCGATTCCCTCAATCCGTAAGAGCGCATAAGCGGGGCGATGTCGATGTCCGCACCGTCGGGACACCATCCGGCCAGGGCCGTCATCAGTCCGCCGCGTCCCACCGTAAATCCGCTGAGCACGACGCCGTCCTCCACCATTTCCCGGACAATTTCATATACGTCCATCAGATAGTCCCCGTCACCCGTTTCCACCGGGCCGTCCCCCGGATTGCCGCAGACCTTGGAAAGCAGGCTGCCTCCGAGCGAAAAGCCGCAGGGGTCGAGCGGGAGGTAAAGCAGCCAGGAGTCCGTATCGGGCAGGACCCGTGAAGATAGGCCCGCCGGAGAGACAGGGGCGGACGAAGTTCCCTTGGGGGTGATTTCAGAAGATGGACGGACGGAAATTTGTGGAAGCAACTCACAGACGGCGGCGTCTTCCCATTCCAGCCGGTCCGCATCCATCCGCAGGCTTTCCACATATTCTCCGAGGGCCTCGCAAGTCTGGTAGAAAGCGGCCATCGCCCCCAGCTGATCCGCGTCCCATTTCCAAAGGAGGGAGAGCCTCAACTGTTCGAAGGTGAAATGTCCCGGACGCCACAGGCTGTCGGCCAGGGCCGAAGAGAGGGCCAGGCGGGCAGCGGATTCCGGATAGCGCAGCGAGAAAGGATAGGGACAGGCCTGCATCTGTCCGAGATACGAGGGGATTCCGGATTCCCGGTAAGTCCACGCAGACAAATGCGGGTCCGCCGTTTCATCCGAAACGACGACCAGCTCCGCTCCCCCTTCCGACGGCCGGTATTCCCCCGTCAGAAGACTCCCGGGCGTGTCCTCCCTCGGCATCCCGTCGATGACGAACTGCGCGTCGAACCAGGACGGGACGGGACGGTTTTGCGATTCCTGCTTCATTCTGTCACGAATTGCTCAAAATTTCCTCCAAAATTAAGTAATTTTGCAAACTTGACAAAAAAAGCGAAAGATGACGGAGCGCTACGAAGACACAATCAAAGAACTTTTCAGCCGGCACCCCTCGTTTCAGAGCGTGGGAAAGCCGGCCTACAAACCGGGACTGGGCTCGATGGAAGTGATGGACGGGCTGCTGGGACATCCCCACCGCAAGTACCGCTGCATCCACGTGGCCGGGACCAACGGAAAAGGCTCGGTGAGCCATATGCTGGCCGCCGCCCTCGCCGCACAGGGGTTCAAGGCCGGGCTGTACACCTCGCCGCACCTGCTGGATTTCCGCGAACGGATGCGGGTCGTTGCGCCGGCGGAATCCGGCCCGCGCGCGGGAGCGGACGCCCCCGCATTCCACTTGATTTCCCGGGAGGACGTCCTGGATTTCCTCGGCCGGTGGCAGGCGGATTTCGACAGGCTCGGAATGTCCTTCTTTGAAATCACCACCCTGATGGCCTTCGACTGGTTCGCCCGTCAGAAGGTGGACTGGGCCGTCATCGAAACGGGGCTGGGCGGACGCCTGGACAGCACCAACATCATCCGGCCCGAACTGAGCGTCATCACCAACATCGGGCTGGACCACTGCGACATCCTGGGCGGGACCTTGCCGGAAATCGCCTTCGAGAAGGCCGGCATCATCAAGCCGCGCGTCCCGGTCGTCATCGGGGAAGGAAGTCCGGAAATCAATCCTGTTTTTGAAAAGAAAGTCCTCTACACCAATTTGCCCGAGCCCTCGTTCGGCGGAGACCGGAACCGGATTATGAGCCTGCTGCACTACGCGGAAAAGGAGCCCCTGTCCCTGGACGGAGCGGCGCTGACGGAAGCGGAGTTCGAAGCGATGCTGGGCGAAATGGACCTGCCGGGAACTTACCAGCGGGCCAATCTCCGTACCGTATTATGCGCCTTGAACGTGCTGGAGGAGTCCGCAGGGAAGGTACAGGTCGCGGACGGGCGCCGCGGCCCCGCCGGAGCAAAGATACGGGAAGAGCTGATACATACGGCGGGCGTCACGGGTTTTCACGGACGCTGGGAAAGGCGGCTCGCCCGCCCGGAAGTCATCTGCGACATCGGACACAACGCCCACGGACTGCGGCAAAATTTCGCCCGGCTGCAATCCGTCATCGACAGCGGAAGGCGGGTGATTCTCGTTTACGGCAGCGTATCCGACAAGGACGTAGCCGCCGCCGTATCCCTGATGCCCCGGGGAGCGCAAGTGATCCTGACCGCTGCCGGCAATCCCCGCGCGATGCGGCCAGAAGCCATCCTTGCCTTGATGGAAGGACAGCCGGGAGGCGGCATTCCGGAGTCGGCGGATGCCATCCGCTGCGTACCGGGCGTCCCGGAGGCCGTGCGGACGGCGCTCGAATCGGCCGGACCCGAAGATTTGATTTACATCGGAGGCAGTTCCTATATAGTGGCGGAAGCACTCGCCTGCCCGGAGCTCCAAAACGGTGAAAACTAACGGAAAATCGCAGTTTTACAGAAAAAAAGTGGGATTGTCCGGTATTTTTTCGTATCTTCGCATACTTTATTTGCCGGCGGCGGATACCGTACCGCCGGCACCGATGAAAAAACAAATATTTCTATAAATTTCAAGATTATGTCAGACAACAAGAAAAGAGTCTATCGTTTTGGCGGCAAAAGCGCCGAAGGCGATGGCAAAATGAGGGAACTGCTCGGCGGAAAAGGTGCCAACCTCGCCGAGATGTGCCTCCTGGGCATTCCTGTGCCCGCCGGTTTTACCATTACCACCGAGTGCTGTACCGAATACTATGAACTGGGCGGCGGCTACACCGACCAGCTTCGCAAAGATGTAGCGGAAGCCCTGAAAGCCACCGAGGCCATTATGGGTATGAAATTCGGCGACCCGAAGAATCCCCTGCTCGTGAGCTGCCGCAGCGGCGCCCGCCAGAGTATGCCCGGTATGATGGACACCATCCTCAACATCGGTCTGTGCTCCGCGACCATCCCCGGTATGATCGAGAAGACGGGCAATCCCCGCTTCGTCTATGACGCCTACCGCCGTCTCATTATGATGTACTCCGACGTGGTGATGGAGAAGGCCGAGGGCATCGAGCCCGAAGACGGCAAGTCCATCCGCCAGCAGCTGGACAAGATGATGGAAGACCTCAAGGAAGCCAAAGGCTACAAGTCCGATACGGAAATCACCGCCGACGAACTCAAGAACCTCGCCGAGCAGTTCAAGGTCCGCATCAAGGAAGTCCTCGGCGTCGAGTTCCCCGACACCGCGGAAGCCCAGCTCTGGGGCTCCATCGGCGGCGTGTCCACATCCTGGAACGGCAAGCGCGCCATCAAGTACCGC
>CADBLM010000081.1 GCA_902795445.1 uncultured Bacteroidia bacterium | reverse complement strand
GCTGAGGTTCCAGTCCTGGATGTTCTCCAGCCACTTGCCGAAGCGGCCCGTGCCCGTGGACTCGGGCTTCCAGGTGATCTGCTCGTTGAGCGCCATCATCTGCTCGCGCACGGCCGTGGTCTTGATGAACCAGCTGTCCAGCGGATAGTAGAGCACGGGCTTGTCGGTCCGCCAGCAATGGGGATAGGTATGGGTGTGTTTTTCAATCTTGAAGGCTTTGCCGAGGCCCTTGAGCCAGACGCAGAGGTCGATGTCGAGGGTGGGCGCGTCGGGAGCGAGGGTAGCGTCGTAGGCGTTCTTGACATAACGGCCGGCCCACTCCTTATAATCGTCGCTGACGCGCTCTTTCACATAGTCCGCATCCAGGTCTTCCAGACGGAAGAAACGGCCCTGCAGGTCCACCTGGGCCTGGGGGTCACCGGCGGCGTCTTTCACCAGCAGGGCGGGCACGCCGGCCGCTTTGGCGACCTTGGCGTCATCGGCACCGAAAGTCGGCGCGATGTGTACGATGCCGGTACCATCCTCGGTCGTGACATAATCGCCGGGGATGACGCGGAAGGCACCCTCGTCGGGACGGAACCAGGGGATGAGCTGGCGGTAACGGATGCCGGTCAGCTGCGAGCCCTTGAAAACCAAGGGTGCGGCGTCCTGCGCGGAGACTTCGCCTTGAGCGGGGACGGTCCCCAGCACGGTAAAGGGGACTTTCCCGTTGAAGAGGGAAGGCACCAGCGCCTTGGCTGCGACATAGATGCAGGGCTCTCCGGTATAGGGATTGGCCGATTGAATCAGCACATAATCGATGTTGGGGCCCACGCAGAGGGCCGTATTGGAGGGCAGGGTCCAGGGCGTCGTCGTCCAGGCCAGGAAACAGAGTTTGGGCAGGCCCGGGGCGGCGTCCGCCTGAACAGCGCCCGCCTGTGCGGCGGCCAACGCTTTTTCGGCCGCCTCAAAAAGCCACTGGGAAACCTCGTCACGAATCACCTCGAACTGCACCGTCACGGTGGTGTCCTTGACATCGCGGTAGCAGCCCGGCTGGTTGAGTTCGTGCGAACTCAGGCCCGTTCCGGCCGCCGGGGAATAGGGTTGGACGGATTTGCCCTTGTACAGATACCCCTTTTTGTAAATATCCTTGAGCAGATACCAGAGCGTCTCGATGTAGCGGTTGTCGTAGGTGATGTAGGGGTCTTTCATATCGACCCAGTAGCCGATGCGTTCGGTGAGACTCTCCCACTCGCGGGTATATTTCATCACCTCTTTGCGGCAGGCGGCGTTGTAGTCTTCCACGGAAATGCGCTTGCCGATGTCTTCCTTGGTGATGCCCAGCATCTTCTCGACGCCGAGTTCAACCGGCAGGCCGTGCGTGTCCCAACCGGCGCGGCGGGCCACCTTGTGCCCGGTCATCGTCTTGTACCGGCAGATGGAATCCTTGATGCTGCGGGCCATCACGTGGTGGATGCCCGGCATGCCGTTGGCGGACGGCGGGCCCTCGAAAAATACGAACTCCTTCTCCCCTTCCCGCAATTCCAGCGACGTCTCGAACGCTTTCTCCTTCTTCCACTTGTCAAGGACCTCGTTTCCGACCGAGACCAAATCCAGCTGCTTATATTCCTTAAATCTCATTGTTTTTTACTAATTTTGCACCCACAAATGCCGGCAAGGCTTTGCGGCTGCAAATATACGAAATTTATTCTATTCTTTTAGAGAATGAACGCATTAGACGTCGTCATCCTGCTCATCTTGATTATCGGTGCCATCGCGGGGCTGCGTAGGGGACTCATCGCCCAAGTTTTTTCCATCGCGGCCATTCTGCTCAGCGCCTGGCTCTCCTATACCTGTTCCAGCGCCTTCGGCGAGTGGCTGGCCGATTATGTCCACGCGGAGGGATTCTGGATTAAAATCATCGCTTTTCTGCTGATTTTTATCGGGGTCGGGCTGCTGTGCCGCCTACTGAGCAAAATCCTGGAAAAATTTTTCTCCATAGCGATGCTCGGCTGGCTCAACCGCGTCCTGGGGGGCGTCCTGGCAGTCGCCAAATATGCCCTCGTCATCGGCCTGGCCATCATCCTTTTCAATACGGTCAACCAGCGTTTCAAATGGGTGGACGACGCCAAGCTGGCCGAGTCGCAACTGTACACGACCATCAAGACGGGCGCCTATTCCATTTTCCCGTATTTTCAGGAACTGCTTTCCGGGAGCGCCCAGACCACGAAAGAAGACGCCAAGAGCTGATATGACAAGAATCCTGCTGATAGAGACCTCCGCCGCCCTTTGTTCGGTGGCCTTGGGAGAAAACGGACGATGTGTCGCCTATAAAGAGAGCGTACAGCCCCGCTCGCACGCGGCAATGACGGCCGTACTGCTGGAGCAGATGCTTCAGGAAAGGGGGCTGCGGGTGCAGGACTGCGACGCGGTCTGCGTCAGCAAGGGACCGGGGTCCTACACCGGCCTGCGCGTGGGGGTGAGTTCCGCCAAGGGCTTGTGTTTCGGCGCGGGGATTCCCCTGCTCGCCGTGGGAACGCTTGACCTGCTCGCCGCCCGGGCGATGACCGCCGGAGTCGGGATGACCGTCGAAGGGATGACCGTCGGTGGTGGGATGGCGGCCAGAGACGGAGAGATGTCTTCCGAGTTGAGTGGCCTGCCGGACGGGGGCTGGGACGCCATCATTCCGGTCATAGACGCCCGCCGCGACGAAGTCTATACCGCGGTCTATACGCCCCAACTGACAACCACCGGAGCCGCCCCGTTCCAGGCCGCCGGGCCCGTCCGCTCGCTGATCGTGGGACAGGACGACTGGGGATTTCCCCTGGACGGCCGGGCCGTCCTCTTCATCGGAGACGCCGCCGACAAATGCCGGAGGCTGTTGCAGGACCGCACTCCCGACCTCTCCCGCTGCCGTTTCGTGCAGACCCTGCCCCGCGCCGATGCGATGGCCGCCCTCGCGCAGGAAGCGTTCGACAACGGAAAATTTGAGGATGTCGCCTACTTCGAGCCCTTCTACCTCAAGGACTTCGTCGCCACCACCCCCAAAAAGAGCTTGTTTTAACGGCAATGTAACTTGAACTGCGGACACTTTCCCGCAATTTTCTTATATCTGTGCCGGATAAATACCGCAAAGTATTATGCAGGAACTCTACAACCAATTCTATCAACTACTGGAGTCATCCTTCGTCAGTCCTTTGTAACTGAAGTTGCGTTCTTGCTCGATGTCGTATCCAATGCCCGGCGCAAGTCCTCCCAATTCAGTTAATGGACGGTATCGTTCTCCAGCACCCATTCTTTATTGTTTCGGTGTTGGTATAATCAGACAAATTTAATGATTTTTCTTAATTATCTTAGTCTAAGACGGAAAAGTGCCCGAAGTCTCCCGGCCGATTAAGCCGCTGTTCAGGGCAGCGGACGGAAGGTGTGGGAGTCCTGCACGCCATCGGGAGAGACGACGGTGAAGGTCGTGGGCGCATCGCCCATCTTCAGGCCGGGGAACTTCCAGATGACGCCGCTGTCCTCGCCGCTGGACGGCTTTCGGGCGATTTCCCTGCCGTCCTGCAGCAGGGTCAGGGAAGGGGCGTTGGAATAGACGGTCAGCGTAAACTCCTGCCCGGCCGGACGGAACAGCAGGCGGCGGCCGGCGATATAGACGGTCCGCTCGGCGGCATTCCACCAGGACTTATATAAATAGAAGGTATCCTTCTTGAGTTTGCGGTCACGGGTGACCAGCCCCTTGTCGTTGATATAGAGCCGGTCGGGATTCTCGACATAGTGTACGCCGTCTTCGCTGTCCACCCAGCCTTCCTTGCGGTCCGCCACGGGGAAGTCGAAGAGAATCCAGAGGGAGGTGAAATTGAGCCAGGGCATACGGGCAATCTGCTGGACGTGAGCCTCGTGGGAACGGTTGCCGTATTCCTCCACGTGACGGCGGTCATCCTTGTACCGGCGGATGTCCTCTTCTTTCCAGGTATGGCACCAGGGATTGATGCCCACGCCGTATTCGGAGATGTTGGCCGGCCCCATATTGTCGCGAATCCAGTGCATCAGCGGAGTGATGCCGCTGAAATCACCGTAGGTATAATACCAGCCATAGTAGCGGTTCTCGGAATAATAGTCCGCCTGAAGCGTGGTGTAGAAGTCCCGCTTGAACTGGGAATCATCGGTCAGTCCGACAAAACGCGTGCTGTCCAAAGATTTGGCATAAGCATACAGCCGGGCCGTCTCGTCCACCACCCGGCGGGCGTCGAACTTGCCCTGGAACTCTTCCTTGTTGCCCCAGTTGTCCAATTCGTTCCACATCCCCCAGAACACAATCGAGGGGTGGTTGTAGAGACTGACGACCATCTCCCTCATCTGGGAGTGGATATTGTCGAAATAAGCCGGCGTGGCCCGCACGCCGCAGACATTCACCCAGGGAATCTCGGTCTGCACAATGATGCCCATCCGGTCACACCAGCGGAAGGCCTCCTCATTGTGGGGATAATGGGCCAGACGCAGGAAATTGCAGCCCAGTTCGCGGACGAAGGCATAATCCGCAGCGATATCTTCATCGCTCAGGGCGCCGGCCTTGCCTTCAAGGTCCTGGTGCATGCTCACGCCCCGCAGCGGATAGATATGGCCGTTGAGCCGGAAGCCCTTGTAGCGGTCAATGGAATACCAGCGGAACCCGGTCTGCACGGAAGCGGCATCACCGGAAGACAGGGACAGTTCAAAGGTATAGAGATAAGGGTCGAAGATGCCGTCCCAGAGGTGCGGGTCGATGATGGAAAAAGCCTCCTCCACCGGGCAGGAAGCGCCGGCCGGCACGCTGCACGGGCGCCGGGTACTCCAGACGGTCCGGCCGTCGGCATCCTTGAGCGCGAGACAGAGCCGGACCCGGGCGTCCTTTTTCCCGGCGTTGCACAGTTTCGTCTGCACGAGCACTTCCGCCTGCGCCGCCGACACCGCCGTATGGGTCAGATGTACGCGGGAGGGTCCGTATGCGGAAGGGTCGAAAAAAACCTCCGGGAGTTCCAGCAGACGCACGGGGTTGAGCAGGCCGTTGTTCTTGTTGAAATCGGAATGGACGGGAATGAGTTCCGGGTCCATCGTATTGTCACAGACGACTTCCACCCGCACGCGTCCTTGAGCGGGCAAGGCGACGACAAAAGGCGTATAGCCGCCCCGGTGGTCGGCCGCCTGGCTGCCGTTGACATAGACACGGGCCTTCTGCGCCGCGCCCTCGAAACGCAGGAAGCGCTGGCGGCTGTCCTTGAAATCGAACTCGCGGACATAGCGGGTTTCACCCCGGTAATAATGCGGGGAACGCCCGTCGATGCCGTTGCAGGAATGGGGGACGGTCACCGTCTCCCACCGGCTTCCATCCTGGGAAAACTGCCAGTCGGCGATGGTGGTGACGGAAGATTTTCCGGCCGCTCCGGCCATCAGGGGCAGGAGGCTCAGCAGGGTTGACAGCAGATTTTTTTTCATTGTTCCGGGAGATTAAAAACCAAAATATGCGGCGGCATTGTCGTGACTGATGTCCCGGACCATACGGTGGAAGGCGGGCATCTCGCCCACGGGCAGGCGGCCGTTCTCGATATCTTCGCCCAGCAGGTTGCAAAGGATGCGGCGGAAATATTCGTGGCGGGGATAACTGAGGAAGCTGCGGGAATCGGTGAGCATCCCCACGAAGCGGCTCAGCAGACCCAGGGACGACAGGGCATTGAGTTGTTTGCGCATCCCGTCCTCCTGGTCGAGGAACCACCAGCCGCTTCCCAGCTGCATCTTGCCGGGAACGGTCCCGTCGTTGAAGGTATAGGCCATTGTGGCGAAGACTTCGTTGTCCTTGGGATTGAGGTTGTAGAGGATGGTCCTGGCCAGTTTGTCTTCCCGTGCCAGGGCGTCGAGGAATTTGTGACCGGCTGCGGCCGTCGGCAGGTCGTGGATGGCATCGTAGCCGGTGTCGGGGCCCAGGCTGCGGAACATCTTGCCGTTGTTGTTGCGGATGGCTCCGACGTGGAACTGCTGCGTCCAGCCGCTCTCGCAATCCATCACCGCCATATCGTGCAGGAAAGCGCTGTAGAATTTTTCCCTCTGTTGCGCGTCGGGCGTCCGGCCGTCAAGCACCTGTCGGAAGATGGCTTCTGTTTCAGAGGCCGTATAGTCCGCCGCATAAAAAGTATCCAGTCCGTGGTCGGAAAGGCGGCAGCCCATCGCAGCAAAGTAGTCGTGGCGCTTTTGCAAGGCCTCCAGCAGTTGGGCGTAGCTTCTGATGTCCATCCCCGCGGCCTCTTCCAGGCGCTTTAGATAGGCCCGGTACTCCTGCGGAGCGCCGATGGCCATCGCCTTGTCGGGCCGCCAGGCCGGCAGCACCCGGGTTCCGAAAGGCTTTTCAGCGATAGCCCGGTGGTAACGCAGGTCGTCCGCCGGGTCGTCGGTCGTGCAAACGACCTCCACGTTGAATTTCCGGATGAGGGCCTGGCCACGGAACGCTTCCGTCCTGAGTTTTTCGTTGCATTCTTCAAAAATCGCGCGGGCCGTTTCCGGCTTGAGCAGGGTGTCAATACCGAACACCCGGGACAGTTCCAGATGCGTCCAATGGTAGAGCGGATTGCGGAAGGTATAAGGAACGGTCTCCGCCCATTTCCGGAATTTGTCCCAGGACGGACGGTCTCCCGTGATGTACTCCTCGGGGATGCCGTTGCCCCGCATCGCCCGCCATTTGTAATGATCGCCTCCCAGCCAGACTTCCGTCAAATCCTTGAACTGAATGTTCTCGGCAATCATACGGGGGTCAAGGTGGCAATGATAGTCTATGATCGGCTGATTTTCTGCGCTCTGGTGATAAAGTTCACGCGCAGCATCATTCTGCAACAGAAAATCTCGATGGATAAAAGGCTTCGGCATAATTGAACAGGGTAACATTTGCCGCCAAAGATACAAAAAAATTCAAACAACTGTGTTCGTACACAAAAATTTTTATATCTTTGCTGCCGTTAATGCGATTATCATCCGATACCTATGAATGCCCGGACCACACAACAACGTCTGATGAGCAATTGGAGATGGTGGATATGCTCCCTGCTTTTCGTCGCCACGACGGTCAACTACCTCGACCGGCAGGTGCTTTCCCTGACTTACAAGGAGTTCATCGCCCCCCAATTTCACTGGACGGACGCCGATTACGGTACGATTACTTCCGTATTCTCGATTCTGTATGCCGCCGCCTGCCTCTTTGCCGGGCGTTTCGTGGATTGGATGGGAACCAAAAAGGGCTACCTGATTGCCATCGGAGTCTGGTCGGCCGGCGCGATGCTGCACGCAGGCTGCGGCTGGGCTACGGCGCAACTGACGGGGATCGGTTCCGTGGCGGCCATGCGGGCCGTGGAAAGCGGTTCTACGGCAGCCCTGGCCATCTCCACGACCTCAGTCTGGCTCTTCCTGCTGTGCCGGGGCATCCTGGCCGTGGGAGAGTCGGGTAACTTCCCGGCCGCCATCAAGACGACGGCGGAGTATTTCCCGAAAAAGGACCGCGCCTTCGCCACCTCCATTTTCAACGCCGGCGCTTCGGTCGGCGCCCTCGCCGCTCCCCTCTGCATTCCGCCGCTGGCCAAGCACCTGGGATGGGAATGGGCGTTCATCATCATCGGCGCCCTGGGCTTCCTCTGGATGGCATTCTGGGTGATGATGTACGAAAAGCCGGAGAAAAGCCTGCGCGTCAATGAGGAAGAACTGGCCTATATCCGTCAAGATGAAGCCGCCGGAGAGTCCGGCACGGCAACCCGCCAGGCCACGGCCGGAACCGCCGGCGCCGCGGCTTCGGAAACGACGTCCATCCCTCTGCTCCGGTGCTTCCGCTACCGGCAGACCTGGTCCTTTATCCTAGGCAAGTTCCTCACGGACGGGGTGTGGTGGTTTTTCCTGTTCTGGGCTCCGGCCTATTTCCACGACCAGTTCGGCGCGGCCGCCTCGTCGGGACTGGGGCAGGGGCTAATCTTCACCCTCTACGCCATCGTGACCGTCGTGTCCATTTTCGGCGGGTACCTCCCCAAAATGCTGGTCGAGAAAAAGGGAATGCACCCCTATAACGGCCGGATGCAGGCGATGTTGATTTTCGCCTTCTTTCCCCTCTTCGCCCTGCTGGCGCAGCCGCTGGGGATGCAGTTCGACAATCCCTGGTGGCCCGCCATCCTGATCGGGATTGCCGGTGCGGCTCACCAGAGTTGGTCCGCCAACATCTTCTCGACCGTGAGCGATATGTTCCCCCGCAGCACGGTCGCTTCCATCACCGGCATCGGCACGATGGCCGGAGGCATCGGTTCGATGCTGATTCAGAAAATCGCCGGCAGCCTGTTTACCTATGCGGAGCAGGCGGGCAGCGCCTTCCGCTTCCTGGGCTTCGAGGGCAAACCGGCCGGATATTTCATCATCTTCTGCTACTGCGGCGTGGCCTACCTGCTGGCCTGGGCACTGATGAAGACGCTCGTCCCCCGCTACGCCCCGATTCAGCCTGTTGACAACAAAACAATATGAGTAAAGTCGTTACCTTCGGCGAAGTGATGCTTCGCCTTGCAACGCCCGGGTATCAAAGATTTTCCCAGGCACGTTCTTTTGATATCAGTTTCGGCGGCGGAGAAGCCAATGTCGCCGTGTCGCTCGCCAATTTCGGTGTCGAGGCGCACTTTGTCACGCGCCTGCCCGACAATGACATCGCCGCGATGTGCATCAACGAGCTGCGCGGATTGGGTGTAGGACTTGACGGGGTGGTTTACGGCGGCGAACGTCTCGGCATCTATTATCTGGAGACCGGTGCCGTCGCCCGCGGGAGCAAGGTCATCTACGACAGGGCCCATTCGGCCATCTCCGACATCCGGCCCGGTATGGTGGACTGGCGCAAGGCGCTTGCGGGAGCCGACTGGTTTCACTGGACCGGCATCACCCCGGCCCTCTCGCAAGGTGCCGCCGAAACGTGCCTGGAGGCTGTCCAAGCGGCAGGCGAGATGGGCGTGAAAGTCTCCTGCGACCTCAACTACCGCAAGAAACTCTGGAAATACGGCAAGACGGCCGCCGAAGTGATGCCGGCCCT
>CADBLM010000080.1 GCA_902795445.1 uncultured Bacteroidia bacterium | reverse complement strand
TCCGCTCAAGACATAGGTTCCGTCTACAGAAGGGGCTGTGAACGTGACCGAAGTTGCATTCTGGGCAGTAATGACCAAAGCGGCATCTCCGGCTTTGAGGGTAGCGACTTTCTCCATATTGACACCGTTCAAGGTAACGCTCATGCCCGGCTTGCTCCGGAAGGAGTCCCCGGATACGAGCGGATTGGCGCTCACCTGAATCGTATAGTCGCTGTAGTCACCCTGTCCGCTGTCATAGACGGCTTTGTAGCGTGCGCCCTGGGCATCTTCGAAGTAAACGCCGTAGGTACCGGCGGCCATCCCGACAGGCACGGTAAAGTCAATCTTGTCCGCAGCGACGGCATCAAGCGTCAGTTCGGTCTCGCCCAGATAGAGTTTGGCGACTTGGTCCAGGTTGGTTCCGCTGATGGACGCGACACTGCCGGGGCCCATCATACGGGCGGAACCGAGGGTAGCGACGGGATCCGTAGCGACAGCACGCACGCCTACGGTGAAGGTACGGGAAGTCTCCTTGCCCTGAACGGTGGTCACGACCACCTTGAAGGTATAGACACCGGGGTCCAGCGGAAGGTCGATGGTCGTGCCTTCGGCCACCTGTTTGTCACCGATGAACCAGCGGACGGTGACGTGCTGCACCGGCGTGGCGATGATGGTGAAATTGAAATTGGAGGTGCGGTCGATGGACAGCAGACGGGGGGCCACGCCGCCGCTCGACTCGGGAATGTCCGTATTGAGGATACGGGGGCTGTCACCGGCTTCGGCCGTGGCAAAGGGCTCCTGTTTGCGGCAGGAAACGTTTGCAACCAGCAGGAGAGCCATCAGGATATATACAATCTTTTTCATAACTTCTATCATTTTTTATTCAAAATGTCCGTCAAACTTGTCCCACCACAGTTTCGTATGCCAGTCATCCTTGCCGTTGAGAGGCTCGCGGGCGATGGCTTCCGCATACGCGGCACTGTTGTATTTGGACTCCATATTGGGGTATTTCAGACGAACCGGCGTAGACATATTGTTGTCATCGTAGGTAAATCCGTCGTACTGGGGGAAGTTACTGCGGTCTACGAGGACGGGATAGTCCGAACGGCGCATATTGGCCCAGCCTTCGGAAGGATTGCTCAGGTGAAGAATCCAGGCCTGGGTATTGATGGCCTGACGGGCTTTCTCGGCATTGGTCAAATCAATAGTGGGCATCAAGTTCGCCAGGAAATCGGAAATCTCCGCTTCGGTGATGGCTCTGCTGTCGGGTACATAGTGCTCGTTGATCAGCTGCATCGCAGCACGGACACCGGTCTTGAAGAGTTCTTCGGTCTCCCCGGCGACATTCCAGCCTTTGGATTTGGCCTCGGCCAGCAGGAAATTGACTTCTCCGTAGGTCATCAGGATACCCGGGCAGGTGGCCTTCTCGAAATCGATGGACAGGAAAGGACGGACCATCCGGGCCCTCGTGGCCTCAGCGTCGTAGCCGGCCGACGGATCGGACTCCACCAATCGCTTGAGCGTGGGAATCTCGTCCACCGTCGCCCCGTTCACCCAGACGGAATACCAGGCGGCACCCACATTGACGGGGTGCGTACCACCGTTGCTCGCCTCCCAGAGACGCACCTCGTCGGTCACGTCCACATTGCCCAGGTCATCGGCTTGCGTGGAAGAACGCTTGGTGTTGATGTAATGCCGGCAGATGCGGTACAGACGGGGGTCGCCGGTGTTCTTGAGCTGGTTGAAAAAGGTCGCACAGACGAAAGAGGGAGAAGAAAAATCCTGTCCGTAGAGCATCTCGCCGAGGGCGTTGGCCCGGAAGTCCAGTTCGCGGGCGCCTTCGTACAAGGTGAACGGAGCGTCCATATAAATGACGTATGCGTCATCGTCGGCGCTGGAGAAAGTGCCGGCCGCGACAGCCGCCTCGAACTCCGCCCGGGCTTTCGCAGGATTGACATCGGAAATGCGCATCGCAAAACGCATACGCAGGGCATTGGCGAATTTGCGCCATTTGCTCAGGTCACCCTTGTAGGCCGTCACGTCACCGCTGACGCGGTCCTTTTCCGAATTCAACTGGGCGGCACAGGCGGTCAGTTCCGTAAAGAAAAAGTCATAGATGGACTCCTGGGTGTCATACTTGGGATTGGAAATGCCCGAGATAAAGCCCAGACCGGCCTCGGAACAAGGCACGTCGCCGTAGGTGTCCGTCAGGAGGGACATCATATACACCCGCGTGATACGCAGGACAGCGTTGACGTTGGGAAGTTCGGCGGAATTGGCGATGCCGTCCACCAGATTCTTGACACCCACCCCGTAAATCCGGTTCCACATTTGGCTCATCTGATCATTGTCGGCGTGGACGGAACCGGCATACGCGGTCACGTTCCAGCCACCCGCCATATACTGGGTGAAGCCGGTGATGTAGCTGCGGTAGGTATCCATCATACCGAAATCGCCATAGGTCTGGAGCAGGGCCGTCGTCAACAGGGAGTTGGGGTCCATCGCCGTCGCTTTGGAGGTGTCGGTGTTCAGCTCCTTCATATACCGGTCGCCGCAGGAGACGGAGGCCGCCGCCAGCAGGAAGAGGGCAAGGAGGGAAAATATTTTGGTACTCGTTTTCATACTCATTAGAATTTCAAGTTAACATTGAGACCGAAACTTCTGCGGGAAGGAAGAGAACCATATTCGAGACCCAGACCGGAGGTATTGTAGCCGGAATCGGGGTCGATGTTGGGAATATTCTTCCAGATAATGAAAGGATTGCGCGCGACGAAAGAGACGCTCAGCCCCTTGACGACCTTGCCCAGCAGTTTTTCGGGGAAGGTGTAGCCGAAGGTCAGTTCGCGGCATTTGATGTAGGAGTTGTCGTAGATGAACTTCGCTGGAGCACTCTGGGCCATCGCGCTCCAGTAGGTCTCGGGATTGACGGCAATGTCGTTGGGACGGTAGGTACCGTCTCCGTTGTCGATGACGCCGTCCACAATCATACCCCGGGCGTTGCCGGCGGCCCGCCACTCGTTGAGGTTCATATTGGCAGCCTTGCGGGCTTCTTCGGAAGCATACCACTCGCTGCGGCCGGCCAGCGTCTCGGCAGCCTTACCCGTGGCATAGGCGGAACGCATGGACATCGAGAAGATGTCGGCGCCCACCTTGACGTCAAAGGCGGCGGAGAGACGGAAGCCCCAGTAGGAGAAGGTGGTGTAGAAACCGCCCGTCCAGTCCCAGGTCGAGTTGCCCAGGGTGCGGATGGTATCATCCATCTTGGGCAGACCGGTATCGGGATTGATGACGACCTGTCCCTGCGCGTTGCGAACCACATCGGGGCCCATAATGGAACCGTAGTTCTGTCCGACTTCGGCGCCTACGGAAACATTACACCAAGCAGCTTTTTCCAGTTCGAAGAAGTTCATTCCCTCGATCAGGTCAAGCACCTTGTTGCTGTTTTTGGAGAAGTTCAAGCCCAGATCCCAGGCGAAATCCCCGGCTTGAATGGCCCTGGCATTGATGGCGAGTTCGATACCCCGGTTCTGGATGCGGCCCGCGTTGATCAGGCGGTATTCGTAGCCCGAGGCCGAAGAGGAAGCCAAAGCAATGATCTGGTCCCGGGAAATCTGGTCGTACCAAGTCAGGTCGAAGCCCAGACGGTTGTGGAAGAATTTCATCTCCAGACCGATTTCGTATGAGGTGGTCATCGTCGGGCGAAGGTCCATATTGGGCTGCGTCGAATTGTTGATCATTCCGATGTTGTAGCCCGTGTAGGAATATTTGGCCGTCGAATAATTCAGGTCAAGCTGATAAGGGTCCGTGTCGCTACCCACCATCGCCCAGGAGGCGCGGAGTTTACCGTAGTCGAGCCAGGAAGCCTTGGCGAGTTCGGAGAACACCCAGCTGGCCGAAACGGAAGGATAGACATAGATGTTGTTCTTCACGGGCAAGGTGGAGGACTGGTCCCCGCGGACGGTCGCTTCTAAATAATAAGTATGGTCGAAGCCCACGCTCGCGCTCGCGAAAAGGGAGTTGATCTGTTTGCGATAGCTGTCCTGGGAAACGCTCTGCTCGGCATAGTTCATCGCGGCGATGACGTTTTTCATCTGCTGTCCCAGACCGCTCATCTTGCTGGTCAGGTTGTCTACCCGGAAGATATTGCCGCCGGCGGTCGCATTGAAATCGAAACGGCCCCAGGTGTTGTTGTACAGAGCGAGGATTTCCGCATTGAGGGTGCGGTTGTCAAAGATGCTGTTCTGGAGCTCGCCGGCCGCTTTGCCGGGCGTCGTCAGGGCGACGAAATCCTCGAAATTGACTTTGTTGATATCCGTACCGACGGTACCCTGGAGACGGAAATTCTTGGTCACGTTCCAGACCACCTTGCCGGAGAAACGGAAGACATCCTTGGTCGTGAGGTTGCGGTTCTTGTACAAATCCCAGTAAGGGTTGCGGTTGTACTGGTCGTTGCCGTTCCAGTTGGCGTATTCGCCGTCGATGGTCTCATAGTTCTGGAGCCATTCCTGGTTGTAGGTACCGGCGAGGGTCATCAGGTTCTTTCCCACATTGCTTTGGGAATCGCCGAGCGCGGGACGGTTCTTGACATTCTCGCGGGTGTAGTTGGCATTGAAGTCCAGATCGACGGGACCGATGGAAGAATTGACCCGCAGGTTGAAATTGTCGCGGCTCATATTCGTATTGGGCAGGATGTCGCGGTTGCGCATATCCGTAAAGGAGAAACGGATGCCGGTCTTGCCCGTGTTGGTCGATACGATGAGGGAGTTCTGCGCGGTGAGACCCGTGCGGAAGAACTCGGAGGTGTTGTCGGGATACATCAGGAACATACGGTCCTTGCCGTCAAGCGTATAGGTGACGGGATACCAGTCCGCTTTCGGGCCCCAGCTGCTGTTGGTACCGGAAGAGGTGGTTTTCATATACTGACCGTTGTTGCCCATACCATAAATCTGCTGGATGTTGTCCCATTTGGCCAACTGGGTGTCCACGGTAAAGGAACCGTTGTACTCGACGGAGAAACGCTCCTTGTCGGCCTTCTTGGTGGTGATGAGAATGACGCCGTGGGAGGCGCGGCTGCCGTACAAAGCGGAAGCGGCGGGGCCTTTGAGCACCGTCATATTCTCGATGTCGTCCGGGTTGATGGCGGAAATGCCGTCACCCAGGTCGTAACCGCCTTCGCGTCCGGCGCTGCCGAAGTTGGTGTTGTCCAAGGGCACGCCGTCGATGACATAGAGCGGCTGGTTGTTGCCCGTCATCTCGGTATTACCACGCAGGAGCACGCGGGTGGAACCGGAGGCGCCGCCGGCCGTCTGCGTGACGACCAGACCCGCCACCTTACCGGCGAGCGAGTTGATGACATTGGTTTCTTTGGCTTTGGTAAGTTCTTCACCTTTGACTTCTTCCACGCCGTAACCCAGCGCTTTCCGTTCGCGCTTGATGCCCAGCGCCGTCACGACGACCTCGTCCAGCAACTGGGAGTCCTCTTCCAGCACGACGGACATACCGTCCTGGGCGGGCAACATTTGCGAGACATAGCCCAGAGAACTGAATTCCAGCAAAATGCCGGGGTCGCATTCGATGGTGAATTTACCATCCATATCGGTGATCGTTCCCGATTCGGAACCGGCGATTTTGACAGCGGCGCCGATGACGGGCCCCAGATTGTCGAGGACCGTACCTTTCACCTGCGCCGTGCCATTGGCGGCTCTGGCCGGAAGGACACCGATAGTCCCTATCAGGCCCGTTGCGAGCAGACAGAGAGTAATCAGATGTTTTTTCATAAAAAATTGTTATTAGTTTGTGTAACTGGCCGTCGCACATCCTTTCCGGAAGTACGACATCGCAAACCTACAGTTTTTTATTTCCGCGCGGGTACATTTTCCGTTACAAATGGTACAATCCCCGACTTTTGATGGATTTTGAACCATTTTTAACAGATTTCAAACCTTAATTATATTTGGAGGGAGAGACGCCGAAATATTTCTTGAAGACGGTGCTGAAGTATTTGGGATTGTCGAAGCCTACCATCGTCGACACGTCGGCCACGGGATGTCCGCTCCGCAGCAGGGCGGCCGCCCTTTCCAGGCGGATGAAGCGGATGAAGTCCTGGGGAGACTCTCCGGTATAGGTTTTCAGGCGCACATACAGGCCGGTGCGGCTCACGCCGATATCGCGGCAAAGACCGTCGATGGACAAGTCGGGGTCGGAAAGCCGCGCCACTACGGCAGCCGTCACCTTGTCCACGAAATCCTTCCCCTCGGAAGGGGGAGACGGGACGGCTTCTTCATTATGGAC
>CADBLM010000079.1 GCA_902795445.1 uncultured Bacteroidia bacterium | reverse complement strand
GGTCAAGAACACCTACGGGACCGGCTGCTTCCTGCTGATGAATACCGGCGGCGAAGCCATCCTCTCCCGCACCCGCCTGCTGACCACCATCGCCTGGCAAATCGGGGACCGGGTGGACTACGCCCTCGAAGGCAGCATTTTCGTGGGCGGCAGCGTCGTCCAGTGGCTGCGCGACGGGCTGGGCATCATCCGTTCCTCTTCCGAGGTGGAAGCGCTCGCCGCTTCGGTCCCGGACAACGGCGGGGTCTATTTCGTACCGGCCCTGACGGGGATG
Source organism: uncultured Bacteroidia bacterium (assembly GCA_902795445.1). Lineage (GTDB taxonomy): Bacteria > Bacteroidota > Bacteroidia > Bacteroidales > UBA932 > Cryptobacteroides. Next base: position 2,168 of record CADBLM010000079.1, on the reverse strand, counting down.
GGAGCACCTTATTGGGACGCCCGCGCCAAAGGATGCATCCACGGCATCACCCGGGGGACCACGGCAGCCCATATCGCCCGCGCCGCCCTGGAGGGCATCGCCTTCCAGACGCTGGATATCGTCAGCGCGATGGAAAAGGACGCCGGCGTACAGCTGGCCGAACTGAAGGTGGACGGCGGAGCCTCCCGCAACAACTTGCTGATGCAGTTCCAGTCCGATATCCTCGGCAGCCGCGTCATCCGGCCGAAGGTCACGGAGACCACGGCCCTGGGCGCCTGCTATCTCGCCGGACTGGCCGTCGGATATTGGAAAGACATCGAAGAAGTCAAACGGCAGTGGCAGGCCGACCGCTGCTTCACCCCGACCGCCTCTGCGCAGCAGGTCCTGTCCCTGAAAGAAGGCTGGGCCGACGCCATCCGCCGGACCATCAACAAAGAGGCCTGACGCTGTTGTTTCACCTAACGATTGTAATGACTATGTTGCTGCAACAATGTATTTTTGAATGGCTCGGCACGCTGGTGCTGGTCCTGCTGGGCGACGGCGTCTGCTGCGCCTGCACCCTCAACAAATCCAAGGCTCAGGGAGCCGGCTGGGTGGTCATCACCCTCGCCTGGGGCTTCGCCGTGATGTGCGGCGTGTTCATCGCCGGTCCCGTTTCGGGAGCCCATCTCAACCCGGCCGTCACCCTCGGCCTGGCGCTTTCCGGCAGTTTCGCCTGGAGCGCGGTCCTGCCCTATGTCGCCGCCCAGATGCTCGGCGGCTTTGCGGGCGCCTGTCTGGTGTGGCTGTTCTACAAAGACCATTTCGACGCCACGGCCGATCAGCCCGATGCAATGCTGGGATGCTTCTGCACCGCCCCGGCCATCCGCCATACGAGCCTCAACTTCCTTTCTGAATTTGTCGCCACCGGACTGCTCGTTTTCCTCATCCTTGCCCTCGGGACAAAGGGCAACGCCGCCGCTGCCGGGAACATCCCCGTCGGAATGGGCAGCCTCGGCGCCTTCCCCGTCACCTGCGTCATTATGGCCCTGGGTATGTCCCTCGGCGCCACGACCGGCTACGCGATGAATCCCGCCCGAGACCTGTCTCCCCGCCTGGCCCACGCCGTCCTCCCCATCCGGGGCAAACGGGACAGCGACTGGGGCTACAGCTGGGTGCCCGTCCTGGGTCCGGTTTGCGGAGGTGCGACCGCCGCGGGACTGTTCCTCCTGCTTTTCTGAACTGTTCCTCCTGCTTTTCTGAAAAGAGGATGCTTTTCACGTTTTTTACGGTTTGGAAATAGAAAACAATCATAAATTTTATTAACTTCGCGGCTTGAAATTATTTATGCAGATTATGCTCTCTACTATCCTACAAGTTGATTCCGCCGCAACGGCCGCAACGCTTGCGCCCCAGGCGGTCGAACAGAGTTATTCTTTGATTGAAATGTGCCTCAAGGGCGGCTGGCTGATGATTGTGCTGGCCCTCCTGTCGGTTGTCGCCATCTACATTTTCGGCCAGAAACTGTGGATGATTGTCCGCGCCGGAAAGAATACGGATTTCTTTAGGCGGGAAATCGCCGACAAACTCCAGAGCAACAAGCGCCGCAGCGCGATGGACTTCTGCGACAGCATCGGCACTCCCCTGTCCGCCGTCATCAAACGCGGCATCGAGAAGGTGGACCTGCCCGACGCCGAAGTCAAGGCGGCGATGGAAGCGGCAGGCAACCACGAGGTGTCCCGCCTGGAAAAAGGCCTGCCCGCCCTTGCGAGCATTGCCGGCGGCGCCCCGATGATCGGATTCCTCGGCACGGTGAGCGGTATGATCCGGGCTTTCTTCAATATGGCCAATGCCGGGAACAACGTGGATATTTCCCTGCTTTCCAGCGGTATCTATGAAGCGATGGTGACGACCGTCGGCGGTCTTGTCGTCGGTATCATCGCCTACTTCGCCTACAACTTCCTCAGCGCCCGCATCGACAGCGTGGCCGACGGTCTGGAAGAGGGCATCGAAGCATTTATGGACCTCCTCCAGCAGGATACGCAGGAACAACAGCAGCAATAAATATGGCTATCAAGAGAAGAAGCAAGGCCAACGCCGCGTTTTCGATGTCGTCGATGACGGACATCGTCTTCCTGCTGCTGATTTTCTTCCTGGTGACCTCCACGCTCGTCAACCCCAACGCCCTC
>CADBLM010000078.1 GCA_902795445.1 uncultured Bacteroidia bacterium | reverse complement strand
TGGCCGGCGGCGGAAACCAGTTCCAGATCGTCATTGTCCACCACGGTCAGGCCGGCATCGGCGCGCAGCGCATCCAGAAGGCTCTTCTTGGTGTAGAAAACACCTTTGTAGCGGAAGAAATCACTTTCTGTAGTATAACCGGCATCATCCGTTCCGGAGGCCAGCTCAAAGGATAGCTGCGCTTTCACCAGCACGTGCGTAACACGGGAATACAGGGTGGCCGCATCGCTGTCCGTGACAGGCAGCACCCCCTCATCGGCCGTGTTTTCCAGGCAGTAATCCATATCGTCGGTGAAGTCCTTCGTAAGGGAACCGGGCATCACGTAGGCGAAGGCATCAGCGTCCAGCGGAGAAATCTTCTGCTGGGCCAACTCCAGACCGGTATTCTCTGAAGCCGTATAATTGGCATCCTGCGCCCAGTGGCTGCGGAATTTAGCCGGATTGTTCCAATCTGTGTCGGACCACTTGTAGGTCCAGGCCGGATTCACTTTCTTGAAATAGTAACTGCTTCTGTTCCTTGCATTAAGGCCCCAGCCCAGCAGCGTCACCTTGGCCCTCACATTGTCCTGCGGAGTTACCAGCGGCACCCGGAATTCGGTCTTCGTGCTCCGGACGCTCACACGGGAGGCCAGGCGGTCGATATACAAGGACATCGGGTTATTGCTGGCCTTGATTTCCGTATCCCACACGGAAGCCTCCGGAATATCCACATCACACACTTCCATCCCTCCGGCGTTAAGATAGGTGGCCGATGTCATGTAGAAAGGCGTGACCGTCTTTCCCATCACCGTCGTGGCCGCACCACACCACCTCGTTTCCTTGCTCTGCATCATGGAACGGGCCTCATCTATGGTTTTGTTGGAGAAATCCGCGTCCATGTTCAATGCGACCAGCAGCCGGTAGGGCCGATAGTTCAATTCCACCGTAAAATCTCCCACCTGGTTGGTAATGGGATCGTTGGCCGGGGATTCAGTGGGGGTCTGGTTAAAGGCGGCCGGCGACTCTTTGCCCAGGAAGCGACCGTAACCATCGTAGAAATAAAGATCCACTTTGCTTACCAGCTGTTCCGACCATTTGTCGCCGCTGATGATCTCTTCTCCGTCAGTCGCCTTCGTGTTCGCGGCTTCACCTGGAGACTGAAGGACAAAAGACAGATAATAGGACTTCCCTTCCTGCGGACAGAAGTCCGGGGAATACTTGTCATAGACGCATCCTGTAAGGAGCATCGCAGCCAATGCCCATATGCCTAAACGCTTCATCATTTGTCTATGCCGGTTGCAATCCATTCATATGAGTAATGCCGTACCAGACTGTACAAAGAACCCACGGGAACCATGTTCCCCTCCTTGTCATTCTTGCTGTACACGGTACGCAGATGCAGCCAGGAAACCCACGCGGGGTTGTTGTACGTATAAGGAGAGCCGATCAGCGTATCGTCGCTGATATTTCTGGCCTCCACACTTACACCGGGCTGTAAACTATAAACCTCAGTACCAACTGAAATGGAGCCTGTGTCCGTGGCGCTGTAAATGAATCTTCTGTATGTCGATCCATCTTCCTGCGTCACATCCACCGCCATCGTGAGGTACGGCTCAATAAAAGCGGGGTCGGTTGCCAACTGTGTGGCAATAAAATCACGGTCTATTTCCGCGACATAAGCAATCATACACCTGTTGGTCGGATCCGAGGCGGGGTACTTGACGGGATCGCAATCCGGAAGATAAAGGAACTCCTCGGGGGCGGCGGGATCCGCGTCATACGCCGGGGTCAGTTCGCCATAACTCGCGTCCTTCACGGAATCGAACGGTGTAGGCTGCTCCGTTGCGGCCCAGGTATCCGACAACACACGGAAACCTGTGCAGAAGCCATTCAAATGAGCCGCCCGCGGCGTCACCTTCAAGGGATCCACCTGCCCGGAGGCCTGTTCGTAGCTTACGCGAAGGCGGGCGAGGGCATATTTCATCGGCACGCAGTCAGTCTCCTGCACCGTACCCTTGCCGGAGAGAGCCCCGGCATAGGCCGCCAGCGTGGCGGCGTCAGTGAACCCTTTCCTGGTAAGCGGGGTGGACATCCCTTTGTAGTACTTGAGCGGATAAGCCTCGGTGCCAAACACCTGCCAACCGTACATGGGAACACCCTGGGTAAAGTACATATCCTGATGTCCGTTTTCCCAGGTCACTTTCTGTTTGAAAAGGCTTTCCCCCACGTCCTTCATATGCGATCCTGTCGGAGCAATGGCGACGGGGCTGGCGTCCGGATTGTAGTAGTTCGCCAGCACCAACGCGGCCAGGGAAGCGTAGGGCTTGCCCAGGCGGAAGTCCACACGCACCTTGCCATTGGACAAAACCTCCGTGTGGATTATCCGGGGGGCCGATGAACCATTCAGATAAGAGGCCTTTTCCGGATGGAAATTCCCCGTGGCGTCATAGACATCGGGATCGGACGAATCGAAGAGATAAACATTCACCGCACTCACAATCTTCTCGTGGTCGTAGTGGATACGCTCGTCCACATCCACAAAATCTCCCTTGGTTAGAATGTCGTCTCCGCCGAATCCCTTGATGGAGAGAACCAGGGACACTTCAACCGGACCTTCGGTCACCTGCGCGAAATCATCCGCGGCCGAAGGGGCTTCAGCGCGCTGGCAAGCGGCCAGGACAAAGAGTCCCAGCAGCGTCCAGAGGGCGATATGCAGGCGTCTGGTCATGTACTAAAGGTTAGAGTTTTGCAGCACTACGTGCCAACTGTTGACGAAAATACCGGCCGAGATATCCCAACCATGGCGATTGTCCATGAAGAAGGCTATCTGATAATCGTCCTGACGGTCCAGGTATTCCTGGTCGGTCATTTTCCGGTTGTAATTGCCCTTCACCAGCAGGAAATAATCCACGATGGGGACGTCAATGACGGTTTTGTCAATCACCTTATCCACCACTTTCAGCCGGGTCTTGTCGGTAATACGGTTAAAGAGGCGGTTCAGCGTAAACTCGGCGACAACGGCCGTGAGGGTGGTACCATCGGAGTACTCCACCGTGCCGGACTTTTTGTCCCAGGCATAATACTCTAAACTCATCGGCCCGGAAGGGATTTCGTCACGCCAGTTCACCAGGCCGTTGATGTCCTCCACATAGAATTCGTAGTCTTCGGGGAGAAGGGTTGTGCCCACATTCAAGGTCTGCAGCATCACACGGACGCTGTTGGTATTCTTGATAAGGGGAATCACCACGATTTTCTCCGATCCGGGAGCCAGCTTCTCCAGTTTCGCATTTTCGACATAGCCATAATACAGGGAGCCCAGATGCTCGTTCACATATTTGTCCGATTTGGTCTTGGCGGTAATCTGGCACAAGAGCTCTTCCTTACTGGCAGGATCGTTTACCACGAACTTGGAATCTACCAGGCCGCACCAGGCGATGAGGTCGTAGGTTCCTTCCTTCAACTGGGGAAGGGTCATGGTGTAATGCTCGTCCAGATGGGCGCCGGCATCGGAAACCTTGGTCACGAAGGCTCCGGTCTGAGGGTCGAAAACATATAAGGTTACGGAGTTTACCTCGTTGGCAAACGCATCGGCATACTTCATATTATATTCATACTTGAAGCGCACGGCTATTTCGCAGATGTTTCCGGCATCTGCGTCATCATAGATGAGCCGGCTGCACGATGCGCTGAACAGCCCCGTCAGGACCGCAACCGTGAGCACGATGATCATTCCTTTCTTCATACGCATTTTTCAGGCTCCTTTTTTCCAGCCTCTTGGCACCCCGGAGGAGGGTCAGCCCCTCCGGGATGAAAAGTCAATTATTCCTCCAGAGAAGAGATCTGATTGATGATATGCCAGGCGTTCACGTTGATCTTGGCGGCAAGATACCACTTCTGGGCCTTATCGCCGGGAACGATGGGCTCGTCGGGGTCGTCGATTCCCTTACCCAG
>CADBLM010000077.1 GCA_902795445.1 uncultured Bacteroidia bacterium | reverse complement strand
TAGAAAGGCCGTTCCCGACCCCTTCATCGCTCAAGGAGACCTTCGGGCTCAAATCTTCCGGAATACCGGCAGAGATAACAGAAGGATAAGTTTTGTCAGCGGTTCCCGCCCTTTCGTTCGCCGTTTCGGGCACATTTTCTTTGGCGCAAGACCATACCAGGCTCGCGCAACAGGCTGCCATCAACGCAGCTTTAAAGATAACATTTTTCTTCATAATCTTGGCGTTCATGGTTAATCTTCATCAAACAACGTCGTTTCATCCATATTACCCGGAATCGTGACACCGCTGGTGCAAATCATCCGGACTTCGCAGAGTCTTTCCACCCTGCATTCCGGTACTTTGTAAGGGTTAAAATTTGAACGGTTCATAATATTTGTTGATATTTTGAAAGACTCATTTGGACAACCTTTGTTGGGTTGCCACAAAATTAGTCTTTCACACGCGGGAACAGGAAAATATCCTTACCCAAAAAAGACAAATGCGTACGAAACTCCTGTCAATCAACAGGGACAGGCTCTCTTATGGGCTCCGAAACCGGACCGGGGCGCCCTAGTACAGGGATGCCGTCAGCGCCCCAGCCAGCGGCCTGCATACGGGGAGAACGGTCTTCTTTTCGATTGAGAACCCGGCCCGAATAGGCCTGATACAGGAAATAGAGGCTGTCATTGGCGTCCCGGAAAAAGCTTAAATGTCCGGCACCGTAGGTCTGCACGTCGTCATCAAAACCGAACACCGGTTCTGAGACTTTATGCCAGTTGCGGGCATCCATTGGATCCGATTTTGCGTCCGCCCAGGCCATTCCCTCACAATAATAGGGGGTGTACGTCTGGCTGGCGGCAAAATAGAGCAGGTATTTGGAGCCGTCCCGGGAAAGCATCAGGTACGGCGCCTCATTGACATAGAGGACATGGCCGACAAAAGGGTCATTGTCGGAAATCCACTGACACTCCCATTCGAATTTGGGCCGGAGAATGACATCCCCGGGAGAGGCCAACTGCCACGGCGTTTTCATTTCCGCCATATAGATGTTGACGTAGACGATGCCCGGCGCGGGAACATCATCGAAACCGCTCCACAGCAGCCAACGCTTACCCGCGTGGGAAAAGACAAAAGGATGTACGGATTTCTTGCTCCTCGTCGGGATAACGCCCTTGTGTACAAATTTACCTTCCAGCGGATCCTCGGAGGGATTTTCCAGGACGTGGATGTGGCGGGTGGACATATCCGCTCCTTCGCAGCTGAAATAAATGTACCACTTCCCGTCCAGTCGCACCATCCGGGGACCGGAGATGTAATATTTCCCCTCCGACTCATAGACGACATGTTCCCGGGCGGATTTCAATCCTTCTACGCTCTCCGCCGACCAGATGGACACATTCACATAGGAAGACTGGAGGTAGTAAAAACGCCCGTCAGCCGAGACCAGGCAGGGGGAGGAGCCGTTCTCACGGAGCGGATTGGTAAAACAGGGCACCGCGGCAGAGCCGTCAGCCTTGCGCCCGGGGCCGGAGCAGGCGAAAACGAGTGCCAGCGGCAACAGGAAGCAGATGATATGAGCGTACATACATTTCATAATCAATCTTTCGTAAAGTTATCTATTTTTTCGAAAATACGGGCCCGGACATCCAATCTTATCCTTTTATGGTAAGATTATTTCTTTTAGACGGACGCAGGCTCCCCAAAAAAACATTAACTTGCAGGGTTATTTGAAAGCCCATGAAACGCATCTTTTCACTGTCCATCGCCCTCCTGTCCGCACTGGCCATTCTGGCGGCTCCCTTGCACAATGTCCGTGAATTCCAGATGAAGTCCGGACTGTCCAGCAATACCGTCAACATCTTGTACCAAGACAGCCGGGGCTTCATCTGGGCCGGGACAAAAGAAGGGCTCGACCGCTTCAATACAGACGGAATCGTCCGCATCATGAAGGAAAAGACGAATATCAGCGCCGTCTGTGAAGTGAACGGGACGCTCTTTGCCGGCACCCGGGACGGACTGGTGTACTATGATGCGGGCAGCGGGACGACAAAAGCGTTTACGGGCAAGACCCAGTATGGGGTCCCCATCATCCATAGCGTCACCTGCCTGGAAAAAGCGGACGACAACAGTTTGCTCGTCGGCACTTGGGGGCAGGGCGTTTTCCTGCTGGACACCCGGGACGGCTCCCTGACTCAATACAGCATAGAAATCCCTTTTATCCGCTGCGCCGCCGTCAGCGAAGACAACCACCTGTATGTCGGGACAGGCGAAAAGGGCATTTACCGAATTACCCCCCCCTGGTCGGAAAATTCCATCTCTCTGATTATCCCCCGGACAGGCATCAATGACCTGTATGTCAGCGGGCACCAGCTCTGGTATGCCGCGGGGACGGTCGTCGGCTGCGCGGATCTGGCCATGGGCGGCCGTATCCGGGAGAAAGACTGCGGCGCCGCGGTCAGCTCCATCGCGGCCTGGCCGGAACGGCAACTGATCCTGGGAAGCTCCGACGGCCTGCTCATTCTCCGCCCGGACGACTGGAGCCTGCGGCGTCCTGAACTTTCTTACGACGGGACTCCCCTGGGCAAACTGTCCGTCACCCATACCTTTCTGGACAGGGAGGGCACCTTGTGGGCGGCCAGCCGGGACGCCGGCGTCATCGCGTTGACGGAAAAAGACCGGCTGACCGACATGATTCCTTTGCCATTCAGCTGCAAGAAGATGAAACTGCAGGAAATGAATGACGGCAGCCTGCTTGTTGGCACAGACCAGGGTACCGTACGCCTGACATTCCGGGACAGGCAAGTAACGATGCAACGGACGGAAGGGCGCGCTTCCGCGCTGTCCGGAGAAGCCGCTGAAGGAGGCCGGCCGGAAGAAGATGTCGTCTCCGCCCGCTGTCAGGACAGCCGGGGCTATTGCTACGAAGCCGTCAAAAATTGCATCTACAAAAGCGACATGCGGGGCACCCGGAAAGAGTATTATACCTTCTACGGCACCATTCATTTCCTGCACTGTGACCGGCAGGACCAGATCTGGATAGGGACGGACGGAAAGGGCCTGTGGGTGCTGGCCGACGGGGAATTCCGGCCCGTTTTCATCGAAAGGGCCGACCGGGAATCCCGGACCTCCTGTTCCATCCTGGAAGACAATGAAGGCTACCTGTGGATAGCCGGCGATATCGGCATCGCCAAGATAGACCCCCGGAACCGGCAGCCGGTCTGCCTGTTTTCCTCGGAGGCACAAAACGACGCCGACCGCTTCATACCGGGAGCCGCCCTGAAGAGTCCGGTACACGGATTGTGCTTCGGCAAGAAAAACGGTCTGATCTGCATCCATCCCTCCGACCTGACCGTCAACCGCATCCGGCCGAAAGTCAGCATCAACAGCATCAGCTTCCGGGGAGAAAGCGCCCCGATGAGCGGCTTCACCTCCGGGCAGACCGTCCGAATTCCCTGGACAGACAACAGTTTTACCATCCATTTCTCCGTTCAGAGCTACCAGGAGCCGGCGCTCAACCGCACGGCCTGGCAGATGGGCGATGCGGTCGACCGGGAAATCTGGAGCCGCAATAACCAGGCCTCGTTCAACCGCCTCCGGCCGGGCAAATATACTTTTTCCGTGCGGGGACGCAACAACGACGGCATCGAATCCCGCCAAAGCGCCACCTTGCACATCATCGTCATTCCGCCCTGGTGGGGCAGCCGCTGGGCCATCGCCGGCTACATCCTCGTCGCTTGTTGCGCCCTGTTTTTCCTGTATCGCTGGCAGCGGCGGCAATTGAAGAAGAAATACCAACACTCCCTGCAGAAATCGCAGGAAAATTTCTTCATCGGAATGGTACACGAGATCCGCACGCCCGTTACCATCATCCGACTGGCGCTGGACAGCATCGTACGGGACGGCCCCGCCAAAGAAAACATCAAGGCCATCCGGGACAACCTGGACTATATGCAGGAGACGGTCAACGGCATACTCACTTACAACCGCAACAATACAAGCGGCATCCGCTATACGAAGAAGCGCACCGACCTCAACGCGCTGTGCGCGGTGGCGGCCGACAGTTTCCAGGAAAGCGCCCGGCTGAGACAATTCCGGCTCAACTTCGCTGCTTCGCCGGAGCCGATTCTGGTGATGGCCGATGAAATATTCCTCCGGAAAGTACTGAACAACCTGCTGGGGAATGCCTTCAAATATGCGCGCGGACTGATTCGTATCTCCACGGCTCTTGAAAACGGGAACGCGCTCATCCGGATTGAAGACGACGGCCCCGGCGTCAAGGACAGCGAAAAGGAGAAAATCTTCGAACTTTTCTACAAAGCTTCGGGGGACAAGGTGGCCGAAGCGTCCGGCATCGGCGTAGGTCTCCCCTACTCCGCCCAGATTGTCTCGGGACACGGCGGAAGCATCCGGGTGGAAGACCGTCAGGAAGGAGGAGCCATCTTCACGGTATGCCTGCCGGCCCTGGCGGCGGAAGAGCCGCTCCCCGCCGGATTTGCCGGGGACGATGCCGATGCAAGCGAAAACGGCCGGGAGATGCCGCGCATCATCGTCGCGGATGACAATCTCTCGTTGCTGACGATGTTGGAGCGCGAGCTCTCACATTGGTATCAGGTTCGGAAGGCCAAAGACGGGACAGAGGTACTCAGGCTTATCGAAGAAGAAGGAACGGATGTCATCGTCAGCGATGTGATGATGCCCGTGATGGACGGCATAGAATTGTGCCGCATCATCAAAGGACAGATGGACTATAGCCACATTCCCTTCATCCTGCTGACGGCCAAGACCTCCGTCGATGCCAAGACAGAAGGGATGGAAAGCGGGGCGGACGCCTACGTGGAAAAGCCCTTCTCCGTCAGCCAGCTACACCATCAGATCGACAATCTGCTGAAGCTCCGGAAGTCGCTCTGGAAGCAACTGAAAGGCCCGGACGATGCGGAAACAGCCCTGCAAGGCGACTTCCTCAACAAATACGACCGGCAATTTCTCGACACAGTCAACGCCACCATCGAGCAGCAACTGCAGGAGGATAACATCTCCATCGACGCTCTCGCCGGCACGCTCTGTATGTCCAAGACCAATTTTTACCGGAAGTTCCACGCCATTACCGGCGATTCGCCAAACGAGTACATCAAGAACTACCGGCTCCGCCGGGCAGCGGCGCTGATTCGCGAAGGAGCGCGCATCAATGAAGCGGCCTACGCCGTCGGATTCTACTCATCTTCCTACTTTGCCAAATGCTTCAAGGCCCGGTATGGCGTACTGCCGAAGGATTACGGGAAGAAATAATCAGTCATTCGGCCAACTCGCCCAGAAGTAGTTTCCTTTATAAGTAAATGAGC
>CADBLM010000076.1 GCA_902795445.1 uncultured Bacteroidia bacterium | reverse complement strand
TGAACTCTTTATCTGATCTTCATTTCATCCAAACCTGCATTATATTCGTGAACTTTGGATGAAGTCAGAGAAATTATAGTTCGAACATCCGATCCGAAGCGTCCACCCTGTCCACTCCGTCCACCGGTGGACAAGGTGGACAAGTTGTTTAACATCACGGAATGTACACAAACGGGCTTTCGCTGACGGGGCCCGCCTTTCCCCCGATGGTGACAGTACCCAGGCGCTTATAATCGGTTCCGCCACCGATACTGTGCGATTGAGAATCGGCCCCCCTCGCCGCCGTCACTTTCGTGACTCCGCTTGTGATGGTAATATTACCTGCACTCGCTTTCTCTCCAGTGCCGATTCCGGCAGAGCAGTCACCTCCTGTGGCGTCCACCGTGCCTCCGCTGATGAGAATATCTCCGCACACGGAGTTGTCAACGCCGGAACCGATGCCGGCGGCAGAAATGCTGTTGACGCCCTCCGCCTTGACCGTTCCGCCACTGATGGTAATATTGCCGCAGACGGACGGTTCATAGCTGTCTCCATCCTTGTCACTGCCACTGCCGCTGCCTATGCTGGCCGCAAAAGCTCCGCCGCGGGCCGTGACCGTACCGCCGCTGATGGTAATATTGCCGCACGTGGCTTCATAGGACGAACCGATACCGGCTGAATCTTCACCGCCTTCGGCCACGACGGTTCCTCCGCTGATGAGGATGTCTCCGCATCGGGAACGTTTACGCCCGGTGCCGATACCGGCCGCCCCTTTCCTGTCAAAATGATATGTACCCGTGACAAAGCCGCCGCTGATGGTAATGTTGCCGCAACCCGACAGGGCCGCAGCACCGATTGCGGCGCAGTATTCTCCGGCGACAGCGCGGATGGTGCCATCGAGAATTTCAATGTTGCCACAATTTTCATCTGCGTAAAACACACCGCCTATTCCGGGGGCCTTTCCGTTGCTGCTCACATCCAGCTTTCCCGAGCCTTTGATCCGGAGCGTTTTGTCTTTGGGAATATAGATGCCGGGATATTCGTTGTAGAATCCCCTGACGATATTCGAAGCTTCCAGTACAAGGGTGGCGTCCCCAATCGCCGTGATGCCGGCCCATTGACAAACGTTGGAATTCACTCCGTAAATCACGGCGTCTTTCAGCGTGACCGTGGCGCCGTCGGCAATGGTAATCTTGTAGTTTCCTCCAAGGATTCCCGTCAGCGTTTCGCCGTCCTTCGCCTCATAATCGGCCGAAAGAGAGGCCAGATTCACCACTTTGTCAATGACATCTTTGCGGCAGGAGAGCGCCAGAAGAATGACGCTGAACAGCAGGATCGTCTTTTTCATTTTTTCTTTCATTCGTATTTTTTCAAAGTTCAGATAATCAGCCTTACGCGGAAGCCGAGCGCCGTAGGCTCCTCCACCACCTGGCGGCAAAGGCCGGAGAGTTCGTTTCGCAGCGCACTGGAAAGCGGCGTATCCTGCAGGTCCTTTACCATGAAATCCAGCGTGGTGTCGCCCGACATTTCACTATGCGTCATGCGCACGGTAATGGGCCGGAAGGCTGCCATTACATCCGTGAGCACCGTGTTACACAGCCTCTTGGCATCGTCCAGTTTTCCGTCAATGTTGTATTTGTGGCAGAACGCTCCCATCTCCGAGTACATCCCCAGATAATCGTAGTCCGGGCCGGTAATGTCAAACACCACTTTTCGGATACGCTGTATGAAGGCCTTGGTGGCGCTGTGCACAGGGGTCTCGAAGATTTGTTTGGGAGAGCCGTCTTCGTGGATATAGCCGCCCGACATGAAGAAAATGCGGGTGCTTACATCGTGGGCGAACTTCATCTCGTGGGTGACGATGAGCATGGTCAGGCCTTCCCCGGCCAGCTGGCGGATCACGCTGAGCACCTCTCCCACCATTGTGGGATCCAGGGCCGATGTGGGTTCGTCGAAAAGGATGACCTCCGGCTTCATAGCCAGGGCGCGGGCGATGGCAACGCGCTGCTTCTGGCCTCCGGAAAGGCTGGATGGATAGACATCGGCCTTTTCGGCCAGTCCTACCTTTCGAAGGAGCGCCAGGCCTTCCTCGCGGGCTTTTTCTTCCGGAATATGGAGCAAGTCGCAGGGGGCCATGGTAATGTTTTCCAGTACTGTCTTGTGCGGAAAAAGGTTGAAACTCTGGAACACCATCCCCATTTTCTGCCGCATCTTATGGGCGGGATAACCTTTTGCCAGAATGTTTTCCCCGTCCACATAAATACAACCGCCCGTGGGACCGTCCAACAGGTTCAGGCAGCGAAGCAGCGTGCTCTTGCCCGTACCGGAAGGACCGATGATGGAGACGACCTCGCCGCGGTGGATATCGGCATTGATATCCTTCAGCACCTGAAGGTCTCCGTAGCTCTTCTGCATATGGGAAAAGCGGATGAGGGGCTCGTCCGGGCCGGTGGGCGCGGAAGCCGCCGCCATTGGGATGCCGGACCTGCGGCGGAAGTAAAGCCACAGGCCGATGCCGGCAAGAAGAAGGACGGCAAAGCCCCAGGGAGCGCATTTCCTTTGTGTCTGATTGTCGGAAGAGGAATCCTCAGAGCCGGTGAGGAGTCCTATTTCCCCTTTACGCGTCATAAATATCATATAGGACTCCAGGTAGCCGTCAGAGAAGAGGACCTGTTTCTTCCTTTCCTCGGTGGCCGTTATGGTACTTGCGGCGACATCGGCCTTCCCGGTCTGGATGGAAGGAAGGAGGGCGGCAAAATCCATGGAAAGGAACTCCAGCTTCCAATTACGCCGGTTGGCCCATTCCGTGAGAAGATCGATTTCCAGTCCCGAGGGCACTCCAGAACTGATGAAATTGAACGGGGCCATATCCGGAGCCACGGCAACCTTCAGGGTTTTCCCCGTGCCGCGCTGCACGGGCAGGGGAATAGTGGATGCATCATCGGCATTTTGCCAGCGATTACAGATATCCTGATAGGTACCGTCTGCGCGCGCATCGGCCAGAAAGCTGTTGAAATCCTGCTGCAGCTCCGTATTTCCCAAGCGGAAACAGGCTCCCAGAAAAATGGACGGAAATCCTGCTCCCACCGTGTCCACCTTGGCTGCAAGGTGTTTGTTAAAAGACATGGCCAGGCTTCCATATCCGATGACATCCACTTTCCTGCTCTCCAGCAACATAAACATATTGGCTACACCGGATATACGCTGGATGTCTGCGCCGGGAGCCATTTTGCTGACGGCGATATCCTGGATGCTGCCCAGCGTAACGCCGACCCGCTTCCCGTCCAAAGCCCGGAACACGGCGGGAACATCCTCCGGGACTTCCTCATTGCGGGGGGAAGCAAGTTCAGGGACATAACAAAGGGTTCCGCCCACAAACAGCACCACGGCCGCCGCAGCCGCTTTCCGGTATTCCTTGTTTTGGAGTGCGGTGAGCAGCCGCCCGATGAGCCAGGCCGTGAAGAAGTAGATGACGGCGGTGATGATGAGCGGGAAGAAGGCGTCGAAGGTGCGTGAGCGGATGAGGTCCGAGGCACGCGTCATATCCGCCACGGCGATGTAGCCCACGATGCTGGTTCCTTTGAGCAGGCTTACCACCTCACCCTGATAAACGGGGATGACGGAGCGTACAACCTGCGGCAGGACAATCCTCATGAATGTCCGCGAAGGAGTATAGCCCAGGGCCAGGCCGGCTTCCGTCTGCCCGCGGTCGATGCCTTGGATGACAGTGCGGAGCATCTCACTGATATAGGCCGCGGCGTTCATGCCGAAGGTGATGATGGCCACCACGATGCCCGTAGCTTCCAATGGCGCCATCACCACGTAGTACATGAGCATCAGTATCACCAGGACGGGCGTTCCGCGCATAATGTCGATATACACCTTAGCCGTTTTCTGCAGCCACCCCCGCCGGCTCATCCGCATCCAGCAGACGACCCCGCCAAGTAAAGTGCCCAGGACAACGGCGCCCAGTGTAATGAGCAAGGTCACCTGCAGGCCGTCCAGAATCATCCGGTAACGGTCTTCGGCAATGAGATTGTTGTAGAAACTGTCCAAAATATGCACGTGATTGGTCTTTTGCAAATATACGAAAAAAGTCCATTCTCGATTCATCCTTCCGGATACTCTCGCCGGCTATCGGAGTCAGTATCAGCAGGGAACAGAATGGTTAAGGTCAGGTGGCCCTCAAGTTCAGTTCCGAAGAGCTTCATGCTCCACAAAGTCCGGGCTTACGGACTTTTTATTACGGGAAAACGCGAAAAAGGGCCGGCCGCTTTGATTCAATACTCAGCCTGCACGGTTATTCTGTGACGGGGACGCACGGACTGACCGAAGTAGCGGCGCTGGCTGGAACCAAGCCTTCTGAACGGAGCTTTAGCGGAGTGAAGAGGGCTTGACCGCTGATATCTTGATTGGCCGCGGTATAATCGATTTTGGTATGGATGGATTATAGGATACTATTGCCAAAGGGGCTCACTTTGCCAAATAGAAGGGAAGCCCATCGCTGAAGGATCGACGCTGGGATAGGCTGTGAAGAGTGCCTTGAGGCCTGACTTGAAGCTATCGCCGACGCCGATTGCGTTCAGGAGATACTGCAGGCAGCAGAGTTGCGGATAAATCTTGGACGGGGATACGGACCGGTCCGTTATCCATGCATTGGGAAGTTTTGCCGGCACTTGGGGCTTAATGGTGAATACCCGGTTCCAGGTGCGTGCATGGTGGGCACAGCAATTGCGGAGCACAGCTATGGATGTCATCCAACTCTCCAGGAAGATATGTTGGGGAAGGCCTAAACTGCGGGCAACATCTTTCTTTACAGCATTATCGGAAAAGTTACTGTATATTTTTGACAATGTGCCGAAGGAAGCAACTTCCAATGATTTCCAGACGGGAGGATAGATAGGATTGTCGTATTTGGCGAAGTGCTCGATGATGAATTCTTCCTTGGTGCGATGGATTTCATCGGCAAGACTGGAAATACAACGGGAATAGATAGAAGGATTCTTGAAAAGAGACCCATCCATAAACCAGAACGAGCCATAAGGGAGCGAGAAACAGTGGATGATCTGACTTCTAAAAGCAATCTCTACGTGTTGGATAGCCGTGAAGATCAGACTGCGAAGCGCCATGTCGAAGTCATACAGCCGGATGATGTCTCCGAAACGGCTGCCCGGTTTGAACTGATGCGTTTTTTTATCGGCTTCCATCGGCCTCCAATAATTGGCCAGGCGATAGTAACTGATATTCCCCAACTTGTGAAGAGCAAAGCTGTCATCCTCTACGACGAGGCCACGGTTCTTGAGAACGGCGACCTGGTCTGGCAGGTCGATTGGCGTCTTGGTGTACTTCTGCATAACCATAATAAAGCAAAAGACCCGCCCTGGTACGCTGTTCTACGGGAAGCGTGGCGAGTACTGTTGCTGCAAATATACAGCTTTTTGTGTAAATGCAAAATTTTTTTAACGCTTATTGGGCCCAGGTGAGGGAATGAGGGTTTATGGGGGACAGTGAAGAGAACAGACTCATCATGTTTTCTCGCTTTATAATGTAAAACTGCCGTGCGTTTATGAGTCAAAGAGTAGGCACTCTGACAGGAAATTGATATTTTTGGGAGTAATATTATCAGAGGGATGAAGAAAATAGACTATAAATGGATTATGTTGCTTCTAATCTCGGCTGCATATTTTCTGGCACAAGGAACCAGACAGATTTATGCTGCCGTGCTTCCAGATATTAAGGCTTCTTTTGGGGACGGTGTGTCGGATGCGTCCATGGGGCTTGTAGGCAGTGCATTCACGCTTGCCTTCGGCATCGTAATCCCTTTTGCCGGCCTGGCGGCCGACTTTTTCCGTCGCAAATGGATCATTGTCGCCGGAGGGCTCCTCTTCGGAACCGGCATCCTGATTTCCGGCTTTGCCTCGGGACTTGGAATGCTGCTTGTGGCCTACGGCGTCATGAATGGTATCGGGCAGTCCCTTATGCCGCCACCATTTCTTTCCAGTCCTCATACTCCTTCAAACGCTTCTTGGCATAGTTGGGGGAATACGCAGACCAAGAGCCTCGGTCCGTTCGACGGTCGGACGCGCCCAGGGCATACGTTCACATCTACGGAGAACCGGCAAACGCTCATCTTCTATGTTTCCTTTATGCGTCATGTGATAGAAGGCATAGGGCCTTTCCTGAAATGCAGGATGGTATCTC
>CADBLM010000075.1 GCA_902795445.1 uncultured Bacteroidia bacterium | reverse complement strand
TGACGATGCCGAATCCTTCATATTCGCACTGGTATCCGCTGTTTTCAATCATCCAGACGGCATCGCTCAGGCCACAGCCCCTGAGGTCGGGGACGAGGTTGTCGTTCGCCGCCGAAATGACCGGTTTTTCTTTTTTGTCCAGATGGATGCGTCCTGTTTCACGGATGACTTCCCCGTTGTCGGCGTCCATCGCATACAAGGCGTCGGCAACGGCCCGGACCGTGTACGAGAAGACGCTGCCGTAGAGGCTCGCCGCCCGTACTTCCTGGTAGCCGACGGCCATAATCGTATATTTGGGCTTCTCTGCCGGGAAGAAACCGACGAAGGTGCCGATGTTCTTGGTCTTTCCGTTGGAGGAGGTGACGGCGCGGCCGTTGGCATCCGTGAAAGTGAGCCGCCCGGTGCCCGTCTTGCCGGCCATCCGGTAGGGAGCGCCCCGGAAGGCCCAGTATGCCGTCCCTTTTCGGCCTTCCGTCACCCGGCAGAGTCCTTTGGTCAGGGTGTCAGCCACTTCCGGACGGCAGATGTGCTCGTCCAGGACGGTGGGTTTGACGGTACGGACGTTTTTCCCGTCCTTGCAGACGGCTTCCACGAGGTACGGTTTCATCATCCTGCCCCGCCCGGCGATGGCGTTGTAGAAGGTCAGGGTGTGCAGCGGGCATAGGTCGATGCTGCTGCCGATGGCGATGTTGGGCAGGGTGCTGCCGCTCCAGCAGGCGTCACCCTTGCGCGGGATGTAAGGTGTCTGCAATCCTTCGATGTCGAAATCGAAATTCTCATCCAGATGGAAACGGTGCAGATAGTCGCGGAAGATGTCGGGATGGTTTTGGTAATGGTTGAATACGAGGGTCGAGAATACGATGTTAGAGGAAATCTCCAGGCCTTCGCCGATGCAGATGCGGCGCCCGGGATAGTACTTGACGCCGGTGTGCATACTGTCGTCTATCTTCCATCCCGGGAACTGGAAGAAGCCGCCGTAGGTGCTGACGGTGTCGTTGAGATGGACGCGGTTGTCCTCCAGCAGGGCCATCAGGCTGGCCGCTTTGAAAATGGAGCCCGTCGCACCTTTGTAGAGCACGGCGTAGTTGTAGTTCTCCAGATAGCGGCCGTAATTGTCGCGCTTGAGGTTGACCATCGCCCGGATGGCGCCGGTCTCCACTTCCATAATGAGCATACAGCCTCCTTCCACGTCATCCCGGGAGGCGAAGGCTTTGCGGAGTTCGCGGTCGCAGAGGTTCTGCATTTCCAGGTCGATGGTCGTGCGGATGTCCAGGCCGTCTTTTACCTTGGTCAGCTTGCTGCGGTGGTCCACGATTTTCGCTTTTCCGTCGGCGTGGATCAGGTATTCCTTGCCCGGCGTCCCGCGCAGCAGGCTGTCATAACTGTATTCGATGCCGGTCTTGCTCCCTTCGACATTGCCTTTCTTGGGCAGAAAACCGATGGTCTTGCGGGCCAGGGAGCCGTACGGGTATTCCCGGACATATTCGTCCTCGATGATGATGCCGCTCTTGTAGCGTCCCTCGTTGGCCAGCGGCAGTTGCCGGATGGCTTCCATCGTCTTATAATCGATGAATTCGGCGATTTTGTAATGGCGCTTGGCGTTGCGGCAGTCGATGATGTCCCGGTAGAGCACGTCCCGGTCCTTGCCGATGAGCGGCTCCAGTCCGGCGCACATTTCGCGGGCCTTGCGGCGCCACATCTCTTCCATTTCCCGTCCGGTCATCTTGACCGTCGAATCTTTCCTGCCGACTTTGCAGGTGTATTTGAAGGCTTTGACCATCGCCTTCTTGTCATATTCATCCTTGTGGATGCCACAGTCCATCCGGACGTGGTAATTGGGGACGGCGAGGGCTATCGGCCGTCCGTCGCGGGACAGGATGTCGCCCCGTTTGGGCGGGACGGTCCTTTCTATGGGGGTGGCCTTGAAATAGACCGTGGTCTTATCGTCGGGTTCCCAGAAGTACTGGATATGGATGACGCTGATGATGGCGATGACGGACAGGACGAAATAGAGGACGTGGAATATCGCGAGCGATATCCCGGTCTTGTTGATTTTTTTCTTCCGCTTCAGTTTTTCCATATCTTTCCGAACGTTTATTCTTCAATCCGGACAGCCGGCTTTTTGGGAATGTGGATGTCGATGCCATTCCTTTCCAGCGTTCCTTCTATGGTCTCAAGTTTGAGCTGGGAGGAATACACTTTCGTCTTGAACGCAAGTTCGATGGTCATTTCTTCGATGCGCTTTTTGTTCTCTTCGACGGTCGCCAGTTTCGTGTCGATGACGATACCTATAATTATATACAGGGTGATGGCCGCGACGACACAGGCAATCTGAGGCAGGTAGTGTCCGACCTTGAACTTGCCCAGAATGTCTCCGGTAATGACACCCCGGAATCCGTCCCATATAATGCTCAGTACCTTCATATCTTCTCCGCCACCCTCATCCGGGCGCTGCGGGCCCGCGTGTTCCCGGCAATCTCCTCCTCCCGCGGCACGATGTCTTTCCCGACGGCTTTCAGCGGGGCTTTCGTGCGTCCGTACAAATCTTTTTCCATCTTCCCCTCCACGTTTCCGCTGCGGATAAAGTTCTTGACCATCCGGTCTTCCAGCGAATGGTAGGTGATGACCACCAGCCTTCCGCCGGTTTTGAGGCTCTCCGCCGCTCCCTCCAGGAATTTCTCCAGGCTCCGCATCTCGTCGTTGACCTCGATGCGAAGAGCCTGATAGACTTTCGCCAGATATTTGTGGGCGGCCAGTGCGGGCGTCGCTTCCCGGATTGCCTCGTTCAGCTCCGTCGTCGTCACAATCTCCCGGGTCTGCCGGGCCTTGACAATCAGCGCCGCCACCCGGCCGGCATTCTCAACCTCCCCATACAAGCGCAGCAGGCGGGCCAGGTCTTCCTCGCTGTAGGTGGCCAGGATGTCGCGGGCAGTCCGCTTGCCTTCCCGGTTCATCCGCATATCCAACGGAGCGTCGAAGCGGAAGGAAAATCCCCGCTGCGCCGTGTCGAACTGGTGCGAGGAGACGCCCAGGTCGGCCAGGATGCCGTCAATGCCGTCCGTATATCCCTTGAGCAACGTGTAATTCCGGATGAAGCGAAAATTGTTGCCTATCCACTCCAAGCGTGTGTCGTCCGGGATGTTGGCCCGGCTGTCCTCATCGCGGTCAAAGGCTATCAGGCGGCCCTCAGGGCTGAGCCGGGACAGAATCTCGCGGGAGTGTCCGCCTCCGCCGAAAGTCGCGTCCGCATAAACGCCGGACGGATTTCCCAGCAAGGCCTCGACACTTTCCAAAAGCAGGACGGGCTTGTGCTATTCTTCCATAGGCCCCTCCCTTATATCGTAAGGGTTTGTGCCAATGCCGCCAGCCCCTCGTCCCCCAAAATCGCCTCGTCAAATTTTTCGCGGGCCCAGATTTCTATTTTGTGGTCGGTGCCGAAGAAAACGACTTCTTTCTGTACGCCGATGCTCTCCAGCAGTTTCCGGGGAATGTTGATGCGTCCCAGTTTTCCGTCCGGTTCCACCAGGGCGCGGTTGCGCATATATTCCCGCCAGAAGCGGTCGTGGTCCCGGTTGAGGAAATTCAGCCGTCCCATCAGTTCTTCGCTCCGGCGTTCCCATTCCGCATAGGTGAACATCTCCAGGCAGGGCTCGTAGAGCTCCTTGCGGACAACCAGCCGCAAGTCGTCTCCCATCAGCGCCTTGAAGTCGGCAGGGAAGACCACTCTTCCCTTGTCGTCCACTTTGCAGAGATATTCGCCGATAAATTTGACCATCACGGATGAAAACTTGTGTGCAAATATAGGAAAAGATTTCCATTTCCTTCCACCTTTTTCCACTTTTTTACACAAAGTTATCAACAAGTACAAAAAACCGGGGCCGCAGCGGGTCCCGGTCATCCATCCGTAAGCAGGAGGGACTATACGTGAACGAGGGTGCCGACCTTGCGTCCTTCCAGCAGGGCGGTCAGGTTTCCTTTCCGGTTCATATCGAAGACGATGATGGGCATATTGCCCTCGCGGCAGAGCGAGAACGCGGTCTGGTCCATCACTTTGAGCCGGTCGGCGATGGCCTTGTCGAAGCTGAGCTCGTCGTATTTGACGGCCGTGGGGTCCTTTTCCGGGTCGGCCGTATAGACCCCGTCCACGCGGGTCCCTTTGAGCAGGGCGTCCGCCTTGATTTCCAGGGCCCGCAGCGCGGCGCCGGAATCGGTTGTAAAGAAGGGATTGCCCGTACCGCCGGCGATGAGGGCGACTCCGCCCTCCTCCATCACCTTCACGGCGTCGTCGCGCATATAATATCGGGCGACCGGTTCCATCGGAGTCGCGGTGAAGACCGTAGCCGGCACGCCTCGGAACGGATGGCCATCGCCAGGCCGATGGAGTTGATGACCGTCGCCAGCATCCCCATCTTGTCTCCGTCCACGCGGTCGAAGCCCTTGCCGGCTCCCTGAAGTCCGCGGAAGATGTTCCCTCCGCCGATGACGATGCCGATTTGCAGGCCGGCACGGGCGGCTGCGGCTATTTCAGATGCGTATGCGGCCAGCATTTCCTCGGAAATCCCTTTGCCCTGGGGGCCTCCCAGGCTCTCGCCGCTGAGTTTGAGCAATACTCTTTTGTACATAATCGTTTCTTTTTGGTCAGCAAAAGTACCCAATTCTTATGATTTTTTCAAAAAAAGAGTGTATCTTTGCCCGATAAATTTAACGATATGGCTAGTATTATCACTTCTTCCATTGGCAAAAAACTCGTCCAGAGTATTTCCGGCGCCTTCCTGATTATTTTCCTCCTCCTTCACGGAACGATCAATTTCTTCTCGGTGATCGACTCTTTCACCGGCAAGTTCGGCGCTCCCGACGGCCTCTATCAGATGGGCTGCGACTTTATGGCCCTTCCCATCGTCACCATTATGGTGCCGGTGCTGGCCCTGGGCTTCCTGGTCCACATCCTCTGGGGACTCTGGCTGTCCTACGGCAACATCAAGGCCCGCGGCGGCCTCAAGCGTTATGAGGTTGCCAGCAAGGCGAAAGCCGACAGCTGGTCCTCCCGGAATATGCTGGTCCTCGGTCTGCTCGTCCTGCTCGGACTGGCCTGCCACCTCGGCGATTTCTGGGCCAAGATGCAGTTGCAGGATTTCCTGGGCCACGAGGCGGAGAATCCCTATGAACTGCTGACCGCCACCTTCGGAAACTGGTGGATCTGTCTGCTTTATATGCTTTGGTTCGCCGTCATCTGGCTCCACCTCAACCACGGTTTCTGGAGTATGTTCCAGACGGTGGGCTGGAACAATATGATCTGGCTCAAACGCCTCAAGGTTATCGGCATCATCGTGTCCAGCCTCATCGTCTTCCTCTTTGTGGCTACCGCCTGCAACGCCTTCCTTCAGGCTCACCTGTGGATTTAGAGATTCCGGATATCATCATTGCGATTGACGGCTATTCCTCTACCGGGAAAAGCTCGTTTGCCAAGCGGATTGCCCATTCGCTTGGTTTTCTGTATCTGGACTCCGGAGCTTTGTACCGGGGCGTGACCCTGCTGGTCCTCGAAAACGGCTGGCACGGCGGGGACCGCATCGATACGGAAAAACTGGAGCCGGCGCTATCCGGCCTTGACCTGCATTTCGAAGACCACGGCAAAGGCACGCGTACCTATATGGGGGAACGCTGCATCGAGCGGCAGATCCGCTCAATGCGGGTGTCCGCCCTGGTCAGTCCGGTCGCGGCGCTCGCCTGTGTCCGTCACTATGTGGACCAGCGTCTGCACGAACTGGCCCGCGACGGCCGGGTCGTGATGGACGGCCGCGACATCGGAACCACGGTCTTTCCGGATGCCCAGCTCAAGATTTTTATGGTCGCAGACCCCTTGGTCCGCGCCCGTCGCCGGATGGACGAACTGGCGGAAAAGGGCGAGACCGTCCAACTGGAGGAAATCCTCGAAAACCTGCGTAAGCGCGATTACATCGACTCCCACCGGGAGATTTCTCCCCTTCGCAAGGCTGATGACGCCATCGTGCTGGACAATACCGATATGACCCTTGACCAGCAGATGGACTGGCTCCGGGAGCTCCTCGTAAAACGCTTCGGCAAATGAGGCTTCAGGTGGATATCGATGCCGCCTCCGGTTTCTGCGCCGGCGTCATCCGGGCGATATCCACGGCGGAAGACTATCTGCGCTCCTGCTCCCGTCCTTCTTCAGGAGCTCCGGCCCCCGTCCTTTATTCCCTTGGCGCCATCGTACACAACGACGAGGAACTCTCGCGCCTGTCCGCCCTCGGTCTGAAGCGTATCGATACGCTTGCCGAAGCGCTTCCCGCAGACCGTCCCGCGGCGTCTCCCGGCGAAGCGGACATCCCGGTGCTCATCCGGGCGCACGGGGAACCTCCGCAGACCTATCGCGAGGCGGCGGCGTACGGCATCCGGCTCATCGACTGCACCTGTCCCGTCGTCATCCGTCTCCAGAAAAGCATACGGGACGCCTGGCAGCGGCTGGAGCCCGTGCAGGGCACGCTCCTGATTTTCGGCAAGAAAGGCCACGCCGAAGTGCTCGGCCTGCTGGGGCAGACCGACGGAAAGGCCCTTGTCGTGGAAAGCCTTGAACAGTTGGAACAATTGCTCGACCGTCCGTCCGGCCAGGGGCACGCGCCGGCCCTCGATATGGACCGGGACGTAGAGATTTTTTCGCAGACGACCAAGAGTCCGGTGGAATACCGCGAACTCTGCGTCCTGCTGGAAAAAAGGATGAAAAAGGGGCGTCTGATCGTTCACGATACCATCTGCCGTCAGGTTTCTTCGCGTCATAAATCGCTTTCGGACTTTGCGATTTCGCACGATATTGTTATCTTTGCGAGCGGAAAATCGTCCTCCAACGGGAAAGTGCTCTTCGACCTGTGCCGGAGCCGCAATCCCAGGACCCATTCCATCGGGTCGTCCGCCCAGTTGGAAAAAGCGTGGTTCACCGATGGGGACCGGGTGGGCGTCTGCGGCGCCACCTCCACGCCGAAATGGCTGTTGGAGGACATCAAGGAGCATATTTTGAGCCTATAGGCTCTCCGATGAAACAATTATATAAACAACAGATATTTTATGGCAACAACAGCTGATTTCAAAAACGGACTTTATCTGAACTACAACGGCAAGCCCTGCTCGATTGTGTGGTTCCAGCACGTCAAACCCGGCAAAGGCCCCGCCTTCGTCAAGACCAAACTGCGCAACCTCGAAAACGGCCGCATCCTGGAGAACACCTTCACCGCGGGCGCCAAAATCGATGTCATCGCCGTCGAACGCCGTCCCTATCAGTTCCTCTACAAGGATGAGGACGGATTCAACTTTATGCACGAGGAGACCTACGAGCAGATTCACCTCGATACCGAAGTCGTGGAAAAAGCCGACCTGATGAAGGAAGGACAGCACGTCGAAATGATGTTCTGGATTGACGGCGACGAGGAGAAATGCCTCACCTGCGAACTCCCCACCTACGTGGAAATGGAAGTGACCTATACCGAGCCCGCCGTTAAAGGCGACACCGCCTCCACTTCCGCCCTCAAGGAAGCGACGCTGGAAACGGGCGCCATCATTATGGTTCCGCTTTTCATCCAGCAGGGTGAGCGCATCACGGTGAACACCGAAGACCGTTCCTACGGCCAGCGCGTG
The DNA here is from genome assembly GCA_902795445.1 of uncultured Bacteroidia bacterium. GTDB lineage: Bacteria > Bacteroidota > Bacteroidia > Bacteroidales > UBA932 > Cryptobacteroides. The sequence continues at coordinate 6,199 of CADBLM010000075.1, read as the reverse complement.
AAATAAACCTTATTCCAGTCCGAGCAGACGGAGAATCTGCCCGGCGACAGCCTCCGTCCGCAGCCCGTCCACATCAACGATGTGACGGGCTGCGGACGTATAGACCGGGTCGCGGCTGTCCATCCGGGCCTGGATGTCCCCGTTGAAAAGAGGGCGGGTCGCATCGTGCGTGCCGATATGGCGCAGGATGGTCTGCAACGAAGCGCGCAGATAGACGCACTCCGTCCGTTCGTGCAGCAGCCGGGCATTGAGCAGGGGAGCGCCGCCTCCCAGGGCCAGAATCAGGTCCGAACCCTCGTAGCGGGCAATCATCTCCTCCAGGCAGGACGTTTCCAACTGGCGGAACCACGCTTCTCCCTTGTCCCGGAAAATCTCCGCGATGCTGCATCCTGCACGCTGGACGATGAGGGCGTCAAGGTCGTAGGCGTCCCAGCCGGTGCGTCGGGCCAGTTCACGGCCGACGCTGCTCTTGCCCGAGCCCATAAAACCTTCCAGCGTCAGAATCATCAGAAGAGGGTGGGTTCTTTGTCTTCGATTTCGATATCCATCACCTCGACGTCAACCTTGTTCTCCGGCTTCTCCACGGCGTCGGGGACGGGAGCGCCTTCCGTCTCCCCGCTTTCCACCCCGGCAGGTTCTTCTTCCTTGACGAGCGGCTCTATGAAGCGCACGCCGGCCACATCCAGGGAATGGACTTTCTTGCCCTTGGCCGCAATGCCCTTCTTCCCGATGAAACTCTCCGCCTCGACGACTTCCGGCAGGCGGTGTTCCCATTTCCCGGCGAAGGAGATTTCAAAGCGGGGGCAGGCGTCGTCCGTAATCTCCACCAGGTAGGAACCCTTGGTGTCCGGCGCGATGGCGATGGCCGCATTGTCGCTGATTTCAAAGGAGAAACGCTTGACGTAGAAGCACTTGACGATGCCGTCATAATACAGGGCCGTCCAGACTTTGTCCGGGTCGAATTTTTCCAGCCGCAGCAGTTCGCCCTGGTACTTGCTGCTCAGGTCGAAACTGGTCGTGTAGTAGGTTCCGTTCTTGAAGATGGCCAGCACGCGGTCGTCCGGATTGAACTGGCCGAGATAACGGCCGTGTCCGTCCTCGTTGAGGCGCTGGATGTCCTCGTCGAACCAGATGTCCTTGCCGCTGATGGTGGAAACGCCGAGGCTCTTGAACTGGATGCTCTGGATGGTATGCTTGGAAACGATATTGCCCCGGGAAGTGCGTCCCTTGATGGCCAGGGTGCTGAAATCGTATTCGTCGATGAGTTTCTTGAGCTTCTTCTGCTGTTTGAAGCGGATTTTGACGCTGCCCGCCTCGCCGTTGTGGTTGGCGGTCAGCCAGAGGATGGCCGAGCCCGGCGTGCCCATCGTGACGTCGTATTCCTTGTCTTTCGCCACGCTGGTGATGGAGAAACGCTTGGCGTAGTTCACGCCCGTCTTGCCGTCCTTGTAGATGACATTGTACACGGTGCGCGTGTCACCCCGGTCAAAAACGCCCACATAGACCAGATCGGTGTAGAAGAAACTCTTCTCCGTAATCTTGCTGATTTTGTAGCGTCCGTCCTTGGCGATGGCGATGACTTCGGAAATGTCCGAGCAGTCGCAGATGAATTCTCCGTCGTCGTCGCGTTTGAGGTTCATTCCCACGAAGCCGCTCTTCTTGTTGGCGTAGAGCTTGGCATTGTTGGAGACGACCTTGCCCGCGGCGATTGATTCGAAGGAGGTGATGGTGGTCAGGCGGGGCCAGTCCTCGCCGTATTTTTCCTTCAGATGTTCGAACCACTTGATGGTGTATTCCGTGATATGGTCGATATTGTGCTGCGCGGCCTTCATCTCCTTTTCAATCTTGGCCAGCTTTTCGTCGGCAGCCTTGATATCGAAGCGGGAAATCTTGCGGACCGGCTTCTCCACCAGCTTTTCGATGTCTTCCGGAACGATGGGCTCGCGCAGCAGATGCTGGTACTCTTTCATCTTGTTGAAGATGCTCTCCAGCTGCTTTTCCCAGCTCGGGTAAGTGCGGTCCTCCAGAATCTTATAGACGCCGTATTCAAAGAAAATCTTCTCCAGGGAGGTATAGTGCCAGTCGCGGGAGAGTTCTTCCAGGCGGATTTCCTGTTCCCAGCGCAGCAGGTTGCGGGTGTGGTAGGTGTCATAGCGCAGCACCTCGTCCACGCCGATGAACTCGGGTTTGTTGTCGATGATGACGCAGGTGTTGACCGAGATGGACACTTCGCAGTCCGTGAAGGCGTAGAGGGCGTCGATGGTCTTGTCCGGAGACACATCCTTGGGCAGTTTGATGACGATGTTGGCCTGCTTGGTCGTCAGGTCGTCGATTTTGCTGACCTTGATCTTGCCTTTCCTGCGGGCCTCCATAATGCTGTTGCAAAGGGCGGCCGTCGTCTTGCCGAAAGGCACTTCCGTGATGGCGATGACATCCTTGTCCCGTTTTTCAATCTTGGCGCGGACCTTCACCTTGCCGCCCCGGCGGCCCCGGTTGTACTTGGAGCAGTCGATGAAACCGCCCGTCGGGAAATCGGGATAAATCTCGAAATCCTCGTTCTTGAGGATGGCGATGGAGGCGTCGATGAGTTCGTTGAAATTGTGCGGAAGAATTTTGGACGCCATACCGACGGCGATTCCCTCTGTTCCTTGCACGAGCAGCAGGGGGAACTTGACGGGCAGCTCGATGGGCTCGTCCGCGTTGTCGTCGTAGGAACGGGTCCAGTGGGTGGTCTTCTTGTTGAAGACGACCTCTTTGGCAAATTCGGACAGACGGCACTCGATATACCTGCCCGCCGCGTTGGGGTCGCCGGTGATGATGTTGCCCCAGTTACCCTGCGTGTCGATGAGCAGCTTCTTCTGGCCCAGCTGGACCAGCGCGCCGAAGATGGACTGGTCGCCGTGCGGATGGTAGGCCATCACCTGGCCCACGACCTTCGCCGCCTTCGTCAGGGAACCGTCGTCATTCTCCTTCATCGCGTGAAGGACACGGCGCTGGACGGGCTTGAGTCCGTCCACGATGTGCGGCACGGCCCGGTCGAGAATCACTTCGGAGGAATAGTCCAGAAACCATTCCTTGAACATTCCCGTCAGGCGGAAACGGACGGCGTCCTCTCCGGTCAGGCGGTCGAACTTACCTTCCGTCCCGTTCTCTCCGGATGTTTCCTCCAGTTCCTGCTCTTCCAGTTCCTGTTCCTCCAGTTCTTCTTTTTCGATGTCTTCGAGTTCCTCTTTGTCCATATCCCTGTATTTATTGTCCGCGTTTACTGTTCATAACCGAAACGCTTGAGTTCCCTTTTGTTTTCCCGCCAGTCCGGGTCCACCTTGACGAACAGTTTGAGAAAGACTTTCGTCTGGAAGAAATCTTCCATTTCTATACGGGCGGCCGTACCGGTCTTCTTGAGGGCGCTCCCGCCCTTGCCGATGAGGATGCCCTTCTGGCTTTCGCGCATCACGTAGATGACGGCGCTGATGTCGTAGCGGTCCTCCCCCTCGTGGAATTCCTCGATTTCCACCTGGCAGCTGTAGGGGATTTCCTGGCCGTAGCCGAGGAAAATCTTCTCCCGGATGATTTCCGAGGCGAAGAAACGCATATTCTTGTCCGTGAACGTGTCCTTGTCAAACCAGGCCGGTGCTTCCGGCAGATGGGACACGATGGTGTCGAAGATGTTGTCCAGGTTGAAACGTTCCTGGGCGCTGGCCGGAATGACGATGGCCTTCGGCAGCTGCTCCTGCCACCATTTCATCAGTCCGGCGACGGTCTGCTGGTCGCTGATGTCAATCTTGTTGAGCACGACGATGACCGGACAGTAGAGTTGGGACAGTTTGGCGATGTATTCGCTGTTCTTGTCCGCCTTTTCCACCGTGTCCGTGACGTACAGGATGACATCGGCGTCTCCGATGGCCGTTTCCACGAAATTCATCATACTCTCCTGCAGACGGTAGGAGGGCTTGAGGATGCCCGGCGTATCGGAATAGACGATCTGGAAATCCTTTCCGTTCACGATGCCCATAATGCGATGGCGCGTGGTCTGGGCCTTGGCGGTCACGATGGACAGCTTCTCCCCGACCAGGGCGTTCATCAGCGTGGACTTTCCGACATTGGGGTTGCCGATGATGTTGACGAATCCGGCGCGGTGTTTCATTATTTGTACGCTCCCATCTTTAGGATGTTGACTTCCCCTTCGGTCAGGAAGCGCCACTCGCCCCGCTTGAGGCCTTTCTTGGTCAGACCGGCGAAATAGACGCGGTCCAGTCCCTTGACCTCGTAGCCCAGGCTCTCGAAGATGCGGCGGACGATGCGGTTCTTGCCGGAGTGGATTTCTATGCCGATTTTCCGTTTGTCCGCCGCGTCGATATACTGGAGGTCGTCGGCGGCGATGGGACCATCGGCCAGTTCGACCCCCGAGAGGATATGGTCGAAGTCCTCCTGCTTGAGGTCGCGGTCGAGGTTGGCCTGATAGATTTTCTTCTTCTCGAAGGAGGGGTGGGTCAGTTTCTCGGCCATTTCCCCGTCGTTGGTAAACATCAGGACGCCGGTGGTGTTCTTGTCCAGGCGGCCGACGGAGAAGACGCGGGAGTTGCAGCCGCGCAGCAGTTCCATCACGGTTTTCTCCGCGTGGGGATCGGCCGTCGTGGTGACATAGCCGCGCGGCTTGTTCATCAGTACATAGACCTTGGGTTCCCCCTTGAGTTTCTCTCCGTTGAAGCGGATGTCGTCCGTATAGATGTTGATTTTGGTGCCGAGTTCGGTCACGACTTCCCCGTTGACCGTCACGACGCCCGCCTGGATGTAGGTGTCGGCTTCGCGGCGGGAGCAGATGCCCGAATTCGCCATAAATTTGTTCAGACGGATGACATCCTTGATGGGGATGCCTATCTGGTCGTTGTCGGACAGTTCCGGAGAACCGAACTGTTTCTTGCGCTGCTCGATCATCCGGTTGATGCCGCTGTCAGGGGCTGTACGCTTTTCATTTTTCTTTCCGAAGAAGGTTTTCCCTTTCATCGGGGCTTTTCTGCCGTTGCCGGGCTTGCCGCCGAATGCCGGCTTCCTGCCGGACTGCGGCCTGTCGCCGAAATGCGGTTTCTCACCGAAACGGCTCTTTTCGCCGGATTTTTCTCTTTCTGCGTAAACCGGTTTTTCCACACGTACGGGGTGGCTTGCCTGTCCGCTTTCGCCGATTCTTTTCCGGCGGGGTCTCAATACTCTTTCTTTTTCCATTTTCCTTGGCCTCACGGCCTTTTTAATTCAGGGCTTTCCGGTTGCTCTTCGGGCCGCTGCCCGTATGGTCCATTTTTGCCCTTGTGCCAGACTCACGTCTGTCTATTTCAATTTAAATATGTATGTGATTCTTCCTTCCTGTTGGGCCGGCGCATTGCCGCTGCGGTTGAAGTGCGTCTTCATTGCCGCGTTGCGGGCGGCCTTCCAGAGCTGGGCGCTGGTCGCCGTCGTACCTTCCACGCCGGGCAGGGCTTTGGTGACGTTTCCCGACTGGTCCACCCAGATCTTGACGACCACGATGCCCTCTTCCATCACGCCGTAATCCGGCCGGGGAAGCATCCCCAGGACGTTGCGGCCTTCGAGGTGGGCGTTGGGGGCGCCGACTTCCTGTCCCATCTTGCTGTTGCCCTGCGCGTGTCCCGCGCTGAGCTGGTCGGAACGCTCGAAAGCCGTCTGGGGGGACAGGGTGTCCTTCTGCGGCTCGTTGTCTGCGCTGGCCGAGAGCGAAAGCCGGTTGATCTGCCTTCTCGGCGGCTCGTATTTCTCTACGTCTCCCCGGTCGCCCGTCGTGCTTTCCATCGCCTCGTTCTGCTTGCTGCCCTTTTCCTGGGCCTCCGAGGCCTTGACGATATTGACATCCTTGGTCTTGTCCGGCTGGATGGCGCGCGGAGCCGTACCGTGAGGCATCCGCTGGGGTTTCTTGACCTCCAGTTCCTCGAATTCGATGAGCATCGCCTTCTCTTCCGGGGGCGGATAGATGTATTTCAGGGACGAGAAACTGACAAGACTCAGGAGGGCGGCGTGGAACGCAAGCGTCGCCGCCGCTCCCAGGATACGGGAGCGCTTCTCTTCGGGGTTCTTGTCTTTCCGCTTTTGCATCCTATTCGGGTGAGGTGGCCATAATGACCTTGTAATGGTTGCGCTTGGCGATGTTCATGACGGCGACGACTTCCTTGACGGGGACGCTTTCGTCGGCATA
>CADBLM010000074.1 GCA_902795445.1 uncultured Bacteroidia bacterium | reverse complement strand
GTGCGGGTGCGCGGTTTTGGTACCGTTCAGCCAGGCCCGGCCCTTGGCATTCAGCGTGAGCACGGAACTCTTGTAAAGGATGGCGTCCGTAACGCCCAGCCCGGCAGCGGTTGTATTGTTCGGGAAAGAACTGTCATAGGTGGTATTGTTGGCATTGTATATCACCCAGGAATAAGCAGGAAGCAAAGAATTGAGCGTATGCTCCTTCCCGTCGTAGTCCTTGTTGTCGGAGGACCCTTGATAGGTTGTTTTGTACACCATCCTGTTCACCTCCTGCAAGCCGATCACGTCGCAGTCCAGCAGATTGATCATATCGGCCACGGACCGGTAACTGTTGGCCCAGGAACGCTGCTCCGAGACCGTCGCATCTCCATCCATTACGGACTTGCGGGCGCTGGGCGCCCAGATGTTGTACGAGCCTACGGTGATGGAAACGGCCGTCGCGGCCTCTTCCGCCTCCATCCCTTTGATGCCCGCCGTTTCTTCCAGGTCCACATCATCCCCGCCCATAGGGTCGGTCTCGTTGAAGATGATTTCCTTTCCCGCCTGAAAAGCGAGGGACGGAAACGTACAGACCTTTGCCTCAAGGGTCATTCCGCCGGTAAAGAAGGACAGGGTCATCGTGCTGCCGTTGCCGGCCTGCAGGACAGCCTTGATACCTTTCCGGTAAAGGCCTGCCGGCACCGTGAAAACCACGGGCCTGGCGACATCACTGTCCAGCGCAAGGCCGCTGCCGAAAGAAAAGGTCATCCGCTCGGACGCCCCCGCCTGCGGCGTCAAATCCAGGTTGAAATTCCCGCTGATTTTTTCTCCCGCCGGGGTGGACACCGTCATAGACGACAGGGTGACGTTCCCTTTGATGGAAAAGCGGAGCACCGCCGCGCAGGCCCGCATCGAAACAGGTGCATCCAGCCGGTCGGTCTGGCAAATCAGGGGAGCGGCACCCGGACAGAAAGTATCCCCGGCATAGGTCTGCGATGCCGGAAAGACGATGCGTCCTTTGTCGGCACTTCCGGGATAAACAATGTTGTACACCCCCGAGACGGCGGGTTCTTCGTCAAAGGAAAACGTGGCCGACGCGGTCCCGGCTTCTCCCGCCGTCAAGGGACGGGACAAGGTGCCGTTGACGGCAATCGCATCGCCTTCGCTCCAATAAACCGGATACCGGGAACCGGACTTGGGTCCCATCGACGTTTTCAAGGACGTCTCCTCCACCCCCGCCTGCAGGCGGAAAGGCTGATGGGAAGAATCTTTTTTGCAGGACAGCAACAGGACCGTCAGCGAAAAGAAAAGAATATGCAATATACGGGTCTTCATCCGTTCAATAGGTCAAGTCTGCCACCACCGGGAAATGCAGGGAAGGATAATGAAGCGTTCCGTCAGCGGTGGGATATTTCTGCCGCAACACCCTGTAATCTTTAATATCCGGGCCGTCCACCAGGATATGGTCCGGCCGGCCGCCCTGAATCCTGCTTTCATCGGGACTATTGCAGGTATCGCGCAGTTTTTCCGCATCCTCGCTCAGGGCCCCTTCGTCGTGCAGGCGGTCGTGCACGTCCAGCCACACGGAAGCGGTGAGCGCCTTATAGCCGTCGTGCGAGGGCGCATTGTGGGCATTCACCGCGATGACGGAAGGCATCCCTTTCGGCACGATGTCGGACCGCATATAGTCCACGATGTTCCGGCAATTGGCGATGTTGATTTCGTGATACACCACTTTCTCCCCTTTTTTGTACTGGGTGGGGCCGGAAGGAGAAGCGCTGGTGAAAATCAGTTCTTTTCCCGCCGTCCGGTCATACAGCCGCACCCACATCATAGACGAGGTTTCCGCGCCATATTGGTATTCCCGGGCGCGGCCCGGCCTGTCGTACTTGCCGCTCAGCCAGTTGATGCCCCAGTCCCGCAGTTCAAAACGGGAAGCACGCCAGATGACGGCCGTCCCGCCTGCCATCGCGCCCTCCAGGGGGAAATTGGGATTCTTGTTGCTCAGGACCAGCCATTCATAGTCGCCGCCGCGCTCCTTTACGATGTCGATGAGGGATTTCACGCCCTCCCGACGGCCGGCGACGGAGTCGCAGACATCCTGAAGGCCCAGGATGTCACAGCCGGCATCGAGGATGGCATCGGCTACGGCCACGGCGCTGTTGCACCACATTCGCTGGGGAGACATCTTGCCTTTTTCCACCTGGACGCGACGGTTGAACGAGTTGGACACGTCATACGTTCCCACCCGCAGGGACGTTTTGGACGCCGCCGGGGAGCAAAGGACCCACAGAAGGGCCAGCAAACTGATAACGCTCTTTCTCATAATTCAAAATCTGCCCAGATGGGATAATGGTCTGATATGTAATTGATATGCAGATATTTGCGTGTAACAACCCGGAAAACCGTGCACTTCCGGGCTCCTTTGTACCAGATATAGTCGATGGTGCCTGTCCAGCTTTTTCCAAAGCCGTTGAAGGTGTAGCGGGTATCCGTGGAAGCCGCCGTCAGCTGGGCGTTTTTCATTTCTTTGGAGACACGCGCGAGGGCCGGATTGTCGGACAGGGCGTTCAGGTCGCCCACCAGCATACAGGGCAGTTTTTTGGGATTCAGGGATTTCAGCGTATCCAGAATCAGGTCCATCCCCTTTTCCCGGGCCAGCTGTCCCCGGTGGTCCAGATGGGTCGTCACGAAAAAGAACTCCCTGCCTCCGTCCTTCGGTTTCATCCGGGCCCATACCGCCGTGCGTTTATACTGGGCATCCCAGCCCTCGGAAGGGACGGAAGGGGTTTCGCTGAGCCAGAAGGCGCCCCAGTCCAGCAGACTGACGCTCTCTTCGTTGTAGTACAGACTCGGACATTCCCCCGTATTCCCGCCCTCACGGAAAACACCGACGTGCCTATACCCGGGCATACGGAGATCCAGATAGGCGATCTGCTCCTTCGTGATTTCCTGCGTCCCGAACACATCCGGCTTCACGTCTTCCAGCATAGCGGGAATGGCCTGCTTGCGCTGGTCCCAGCCGTTTTCCCCATCCGCATTGTTGTTCCAGTAGCGGACGTTGAACGACATCACGCGAAGGGCTTTCTTTCCCTTGGGCCGGGCCTCCAGGCCACTGGGAGAATAGTCCCGGAATTCCATCATACACGACACGGGCAGGTGGTCCGAAGGATAGTGGAGCGAACCGTCCGCCGTCGGGAATTTGTCCCGGTAAATCACATAGTCCAGCGGACGGAAGCCGTTGAACATAATGTGGTCCGGCCACCACTTGGAGTACCCGCTCTCGTCCTTGTTGTCCTGCGTGCCCCAGGCCTTGGCGTCGGCGCTGAGACGGCCCGCGTGGAGGAAATAGAGCTTGGCGTCCATAAAAGGGGCCTGGGCCAGCGAGCCCCAGTGCCTGGCCTTGTCGTCCACGTTCATATCACCCACCAGGATGGCCGGCATATCCGGCGGCAGGTTCTCCGCACACCACTTTCGGATCTGTTTGGCGTTGTACTTGTTGCCCTCGTGGTTGTACTTGCCGTCCGCCTGCCTTTGCGAGACCAGCAGGTGGGTGCACAGGAAATAAAACTCCTTTCCTGAAGCCTTGTGTTTCATATGGGCCCAGACGGTAGGACGCATCGAGCCTTTCGGGGCGTCCGGAGCCATCTCCGGGGCGTCAAATACGCCGGCCATCCAGAAAATGCCGTTCTTCAGACACTCGAAGACCTCCGGCTTGTATCCGATGGCATCGTCATAGGAAATGTGCCCGTGCGAGGTATTGGGATAGAGAATCCATTCATACCGAAGGCCCTTGGCGGCTACGTCGGCCCGGATGTTCTGCGGTCCGTTCCAGATGCTGTCGCAGATTTCCTGCAGGCCCAGGATGTCGCAGTCCATATACACAATCATATCGCCTACGGCCGTATAGCTGTTGCTCCACAGCCGCTGGGGACTCACTTTGTCACTGCCTTGCACGCTCTTGAGGCGGGAATCGGAGGTAAAGACGTTGTAGGTCCCCACCTTGAAGCGCGGCATCGGTTCCGCCGCCAGCAGCAGCGGAAGCAACAGGCCCAGCGTTATCAGCAATCTTCTCATTCCTTTCCCTGATAAGCGCCCGGCCACCAGCTGCCGCCGCGGTCATTGCCCGCAGCGTCCTTTCCGAAGATGCCTTTGGCAACCAGCCAGTCATAGAAATTTTCTCCGTCCACTGGGTAGGCCTTGATGACGCTTTCCACCTGTGCGGGCGTCGGAGCCTGATAGGACGGGAGCTTGACGGCCGGTCCCTCCCAATGCAGCAGGCCGTCGGCGGCAAGCGCGTCGGAAGAGACGATGTCGGCCGTACGGATGCCGGTCACGTCCGTGTTGCCACCTGTGTCTGTAAGCACAATCTTGGGGGCCTCGCTATAGACATTGTACCCGGCCGTCGTCGCCTGTTTGGTCGTGGAACTTGTATAATTGGATCCGACACCCATCGCATACCCGGCATTGCCAAGCAACAGGTTGCCCATGATGACATTGTCGCTGTTCTGGCCCAAAGCCATCGCACCGTTGTTGCAGCCGGCTCCGGCCGTAGCGGCATCCACCTGCAAGACAAAGGTGCAGTTCACCGCCAGGGTCGGGACATTGGCCCGCACGAGGCCCCTGTTCCAGCTCTCCGGCGCCGGATTGAGCGGATGGGCGAAGGTATTGTTGTACATCAGCAGCGCCGTTCCTGCAGAGCTGAAGATATCCGGCCCGTTGCTGAGGGTCCCGTTTCCGGAGAAGCGGCTGTCGGCTACATAAAGGATATTTCCGGCCTTTTTCTGCAAAATGGCGCCGCCGTTGCCCACATACGCTGTTCCGGTATGAGAGGCATTGCCCGTAAAGGTGCAGTCCAGCACGCGGACCACACCGGTCGTGTATATGGCCAGCGCGCCACCGCCGGTCACCGTCGCCCGGTTGTCCGTGAAGGAGCATCCTTCAAAATCGGCCTCGGCCGTTCCGCCGACATTCACGGCGCCGCCGGTCTTGTCCGCCGAGGCCGAGGTGCTCACATTCCTGTCGAAAGTGCAGTTGCGGAAGACGTGCTTGCCCTTGGTGAGGTTGAGCGCCCCGCCGGGCCCGTTGTGGGAGCCGCCGGTGAAGGTCACGCCCTCAACGTCCAGGTTTACGTTGTCGGAGGCCACCGTCAGGATGCAGCCTTCGTCTCCGGAAAGGGACGTCGTGAAAACGGTCCCCTCCTCGGCCACGATTTTAAGCGCGACGGCCTGTTCAAAGTCCAGTGAGAGTCCTTTTTCTTCAACGGCCAGGTCATAGGTTCCTGCGCTCACGTGCACGGTATGGCCGTCCAGCCGGGATGCCGAAGCCGGATTGGACAGAAGGCTGCGCAGCGCAGCAGGTTCTGTGATGTAAATATCTCCCTCCACGACCAGATTGTCCTCCAGGGAGGCGGTCACCAGCAGAATCTGGCCCGCCCGGATGGTGGCCGCCGTCTGGGAAGAGGCGGTGCCCAGCCATTTCTCATCGTTGCCGAGCTGGAAACTCAGGCCGGACAGTTCCAGTCCGGGGAGCACCGACAGGAAATAGGTGCCGGCCCCTTTTACCTCCACATCCACGGACGCGGCGTCCGGAACCGTTTCGTAATCCCACTGCGGACCGGCCGTCACGCTGCCGCTGACAGGTTTTCCGTCCGCGGCCGCGAAACGAACCTTCGTTACCGTCGGGTCGGTAATGGCAAAGCGAATCATTCCGACGGCGCTCTTGAAACGGCCGAAATTGAGGGCTTCACGGGTCGTATAAGCCACAATGACCGCATTGTCCTCAAAGCTGCCGTTCTGCGCCGAGGGCAAATCGATGACAATCTTTCCGTCGGCTCCCACCTGCGCCGGAACGTTGGCGGGATAAACCGCATAGTATTCCTTTACGTCGTCCACTACGGCGCTGAAAGAAGCCTTCCCCTCCTCCAGTACCGCCTCGCAGATGGCTTCACCTCCGTTCCAGAGGATTTTCACCGGGTCCCCCTCGTTCCAGGAGACGCTCCAATCAGCTCCCAACGTCGTCTTGGAAATGACGGCATCCGCCGTAAAGGTAAGCCGCTGCGGCCCGTTCGCGTCGGGCGTCCGGCCGTCCGGAGACTCCTTGGCGGTACACGCAGCCAGCAATACGGCTGCAAGCGGTATCAAATACTTTCTCATACGCATTACCAATTATAATCAATGGGTTCCATACCATCGATGTCACTGCCCCCGCCGAAATCGGTTGCCGGCGGGTCCACGGTGTTGTAACGGATGCCGACGTAGTTCCACGCGCTGGGGAAGGAACCGGATTTGGGATATACGAAGGACGGCTCGATATAGGCGGTCTTGCTGCCGGTGAGCATTTCGGCGTCGGGAATCATCCGGATCCACACCTTTTCCTTGTCCATCAGTTTGGAGGCCGGGAGCGGGATGTTCACCGGTTTGAAACCGGCCGTCTGCCACAACTGGGTCATCGGCGAAGTCTGGCAGAAATCCGGCAGCGAATATTTCGCCACACGCGTCCACGTTGTCCCGTCCAGGGAATACTCCACCCACCAGTAACGGGGCCCTTCCAGGTACATGGGCACTCCTCCTACGGACTGTGTGGAAGAATAGAAGTAATTCATCGAGGATATCTGCATACTCATACAGGAACTGGTGATGCCCGCCGTAGAGAACACAAAGGTCGTGTACTGGGGCGCGCCGTCCCGGACGGTCAGATTGGTGCTCCAGGCCTGTCCTTCGTCCGAAGCGATGTCGCCGTAGGGATGTTCGCTGTCAATGGGGCCCAGATAGGTATAATCTTTTGCCTTGTTGATGGGAAGCGTACCTGCGCGACCGTCCGTATAACTGTCCGGATACACGAAACTGTAATCGAAATAGGCATTCCGGTCTCCGGCCGTCGCATAATAGCGCTGGAGATTCTTGTCACGGATGGAAGTCCACTCGCAGAGGATGGCGGAGAAGGAACCCTCCTCCATCGTCCGGGCCAGCCGGAAGTCTTCCCGTCGGGTATGGCGCAACTGGTACCGGCCGACATTCCCCCAGGTTTCAGGGTCGGCGCTGGCATTGTCCTGATAACTGAAGCGGGAGTACAGTTCGTGTACCACGACGCCGCTCACCTTGCCGCTGCCCTGGGGCAGGGCGGACCCGTCGCGCCGGTAGGGGCAGGTCGTGTTGGTGTACAGGTACATACTGCCACCGCAGATATCGTGCAGCAAGATGCCGAACTTGGCCACCTTGTCCACGCCGGTCCCGCTGGTAAACTGTTCGCTCACCGGCGTAAGGGGACCTTTCCGCACCGGAAGTTCACAGTCTTTCACCGTCACGTAAGTAAAAATATCCTCATCGGTGATGCCGCCGATGTACTTTTCCTTGACAGGAATGCCCTCGCGTCCCAGCGGCCGGCATTCAACGGCCATATTGCCCTTTACGCCGGAGAGCACGTAGTACACGGGATCCGTCTCCGGGTCAATGACACGCGACCTGGTAAGCACCGCACCGCGGATGGACCATTTGACGCGGTCACCCTGGGCGAAGACATTGTCCGCTTCGGTCCGGGTCACAAGGCAGATGCCCATAGAGCCGTCCGTCGCTTCCAGGTAGATGGTCCGGCGGCATACGGTATAGTCGATGGACGTGACGGACAGCTGCGTGTTGTCGCCGCAGTTTCCGTTTTCCTTGTCACTCACCACAATTCCTTCTATCACGACCTCGTTTTCGATTTCCGTCCCCTCTTCCGTCGCCAGGGCGCAGAACTCCTGGAGGGAAAGTTCTTCCCCCGCGGAATCGGTATGGGAAAGCTGGCTCACCTGGAAGGGGATGGACAACTCGTTTTCGAAGGCGTCGGTATAGCTCACGGTAATGTTGCCGTGACGGGTATAGGACAGCGGATTGGACTTGTAGTCGAAGAGGAGCCTGCCTCCTTCCACCTTTACGCCGTCTATCCAACTTTCGTTGCCCTCAGTCTCCCAGGACAGTTTCAGGTCGCCCGCAGCGAGATTGGTCTGCAAGGGTATCTCCGCTTTACCGTCGGCGGAACCTTTGACGGCAATCACGTTGGACGACGCCGCCAGCTCCGGCTCCACGCTTCCTTTCTGGCGCAGCGTTACGGTATCCCGATGGTTTTCGATGGAAACAATCACCCGGGCCGCACGGGGCAGCGAAGTATTGGCCGTATAACGGGCCAGGAAGCCCTCACGGCCTGCCGGAGCGGTCTGCGGGACCGTAATCCAGGAGGCATCGGTGGTGATCTTGAATTCCCGGGTGGCAATGACCGGGATGGCCAGCTGACCGGCCTGCGTCCCGAGGACGTAAAGCTTCTGGGGAAAGCCCAGGCCGCTGCCCTCGTGGATGGTGCGTTCGTTGATGTCTTTGGCGCAGGAGAGAGCCAGCAGGGCCGCCGCTCCCAGCGCGGTTATGGTACGTATCATTCGCATCGTTACTGAACTTTAACGCATCTGACATTTCCGCCCCAGCGACGATGGGGATAGGTGCTGTCGATACGGCGGTTATTGGTATTGCTCTGATACCACAGGCGGTAGGAACCCCTGTAGGGGGCAATGTCGAACGGCGTGGAGGACCAGATCCACCCGTCGCTCATATTGGCCAGTTCACTGGCCGCAGAGGTACTTCTGCGGTAGGCGCCTCCGGGAACGAAAAGCATATCTTTGCCCTTGTCGTCCTTGATGGTGATGCCCACCCTGGACACATAGTCGGCCGCCTTCAGACGCTCCGGAATCACGCCCAGCGCATCGTTCGAAGGAACCATCCAGCCATACGGGCAGGGATTGGCGTTGGAGGAAGCCGAAGCCCAGAGGTTGTCGTCCTGGACATCGCGCCAGTCCTGCTTGCCGCTGGCCCCGCTGCCCCAATAGTAGGTATTGGGAGTGGCATCGGCCACTTCCTGGCTGACACCGTCCTGGGCCGTGACAAATACGATATTGTCCGGATAGACCTTGGAACGCATACCGTTGCCGCTGGCCGCGGTCCCCTTTGCCGGGGGGAACGGGTCCTTGCGGCCCCACTGGTAATGCATTCCGATGGAGGCGTTGGAGTAGTCTTTGGCATCCGCCCTGACGGCACCCACATTACGGTCCATAAAGGTCCAGGAGCCGATGACGCGCTCCTCCACAGGGGTAGCCGGAGCCCAGATATGATAGCTCCAACGGACCGCACCGTCGCCGCCAAGCACCGCCACGTGGGCGCTTCCTGGATTGTCGGGGCTCTTGTGGAAATAGAGTTTGGAAGCCGCCTCATCGATGGCCAGGTAATCCACGACGCCGGGCGCCGTCTGCCACAGGATGGAGCAGCGGCTGATGTCGGCGGCCGGCACGCTGCCGTCCGGACGGCGGATATCCACGCTGTACATCGCCTCCTGTTCTCCATCCACCATAAAGCAGTTGGCCCACTTGCCGCCCCGGGTGAGGTCCGTCGCCTCGGAAGGAATGCTGAAGCTGAGTTCCTGTAGCGCCACTACGCTTCCTGCCGCTGCGGCGGCCTGGGGCTCACCGCTGACGCAACCGCTCCAGGAGCTGGTCACGGCGCTCACCAGGAGACTTCCCAGGTTGCCTTCCGGCACGGCCACATAGAGTTGGGCGGGCAGGGTGATTCCCTCGGCCGGAATATCGACGGTAATCTGCGGATTGCCTTCAGCCGACGGGACATAAACCGGTTTGTCCCCGGCCATATCTATCGTTCCGTCACCGGTCAGCGCAGAAGCGGCAAGCAAATTGAGCTGCAGCAGCTTTCCCGTCCCCTGCAAGTCGAGACGCAACAGGGCGCAGGCTCCGCCGAGCCGTATTCCGTCATTCACTTTCTTTCCGGCAAGCAGGGCCAGGTGCTCCGCCTGCGCCAGACGGGTCACGACAGGTCTGGTGTCCGGCAGGTGCACATAGACCTTTCCACCGCTCCAGCGGCTGATGCAATCTTCCGGATATACGCCACCCGAAACACCGCTCTGGACCGCCTCTTCGTTGAAAAGGAGGGTCGCATCGGCCCCCTCGGCCGAATAGACTTCCGCCGGGAAGGTATTGCTGCCATCCGTATCGAGCAGCAGCAGACGGTCGCCTTCCGCCCAGACGGGCTGTGCGCCGCCTTCCACCGGCGACAGGGAAGCTTTCATCTCAACCGGTTCGGCCACCGACTGGTTGACCTGGAAGAAAGCCTGCACCGGCGTATCCCAGCGGGCCAGCGGGAAGGACAGGTTGACGGTGGCGCTGCGCGCTGCACCGGTGTTGTTTTCATCCACGCGGAAGGTCACGCGTGCCGCACTGACCTGAATGTCGTGAATCCAGGGCTGGCTGTCCCCCTGCGCATACTCCACCGACGACTGCACGCCGGCCAGCGTAGCCTCGTCCAAATCGGTTCCGGCAGCAATCCGTCCCGTAGCGGCCTTGCGGAGCATTTCCAGTCCCTCCTTGACCAGTTTGTAATTGCCGGCTTCGCTGTTTCCGCTTTTCTGGGAAATATACATCTCCCGGGTACCCGCATCCCCGCTGACAAGCAGGGAAACGCCACGGGACACCCCGCGGTTCAGGTCGGTGGACACCATAATCTGGCTGTTCCCGACCCCCTCCGTGCGGGAAAGGGATACCCACGGAACATCCTTGTCCAGACGGGCCGTCCAGGCTCCCCGGCAGTACACCATCACATAATAAGAGTTGCCGGAAGCCTCAAAACGCATCTCCGTGCGGTTCAAGGCCAGGGGCAGATCGAGTTCATAGCGCTGTGAGCAGCCTGCGGCCGCCAGCAGCAGCGCCATTACCGGCAAGAGTACTTGAATCCGTTTCATATTACAATCCGTAGGCATTGTATTCTTTGTTGTCAAGGGCATAGCCCGAATTCACCACCTGCTCGACAGGAATGGGAAGATAGCGGTGGCAGCGCTGCAAATGCGTAGGAATCTGGCGGGCATCCATTTCCGTCTGCCAGTATTCGCGCACGCTGTCGTACCAGATATTCCAGCGGACCAGGTCAAACTTGCGCTGGAACTCGCCGAACAGTTCGCGGGCCCGCTCGTCGCGGACTTCCTGCACGGCCTTGTCCCAGTTGCCCACCGTATAGTCGGGCAGACCGGCACGGGAACGGACCTTGTTCAGGTATTTCTCCGTATTCGCCTGGTCCTTCCCGGCGCAATAGGCTTCGGCCAGCATCAGGAGGGCATCGGCATAACGGAATACCGGATAATTGTTGGAATCATAGGTCGTCTTCATATAGGGGCACCAGAATTTGGGTCCCATCCAAGGTTTGGACAGACCGTTGACAAAGGGAGTTCCTTCAAAACGCCGGCCCTGGTTCACATCGACGCGCAGGTCCTGTCCGTTGTCCGGCTGCAAAGCGCCGGCGAAATAGGTGCTGGGACGGTTGCAGGTTCCCACCTTGGCTTCCGTTCCGAGCCAGGGAACGCTGACCCCGTCGAAGAGCTGGGTCGTGGCGTTGTAGGAAGGCATACAGTTCTGCGCCAGGTTACCGGCATAGGACAGCGTCCCTTCCGCATAGGCGTGCCGCACCTCGAAAATGCGCTCCGGAGTGTCTTTCACGCTGAAGTACAAGTCGCTCAGCGGATACTGGGAAAGTTCACCGTAAACGGGCACCAGGCGTTCCAGCGCATCGATGGCAATCCGGAACCAGTCGGTGCCGGAAGTGACATCGGCATAAGCGTTCCACAGCGCCAGTTTGCCGATCATCATCATCCCCATGGCCCAGCCGGCGCGGCCTTTCTCCTCATTGTCGTTGGAGCGGACCTGCTTCAGGGCGCCGGTATAGACATCCCCGTTGTAACTGTAACATTCCTGCAGTTCGCGGATGAGGGCGGTACGGATCGCCACCGCGTCCATACGTCCCAGTCCGGCGATACGGTCCATCGTAGGCTGGTCCACCACGTCGTCCGTATAGTAAGGCACGTCTCCGAACAGGCCGGTGAGCAGGTAGTACCAGAAAGCGCGCATCGTCTTTGCCTCCGCCAGCAGGTCTTTCTGGACAGCGGCGTCAAGGCTGGTTGACGTCTCTATCCCCGCAATGGCGGCATTGCAATACATCACCGCCTTGTAGGCCGTACTCCATACGGTCTTGGAGATGTTGCACTGGGAAGGGTTGATGTCCAGGATGGCGTTCACGTCGGAGGTGGAAGGCACATAGCAGATGTCCGTCGTCCCCTCCAGATGCGTAAACAGCGTGGTGGAATATACGGTCCTGAGTCCGATGTAACAAGAATTCACGGCCGTCCGGCACTGCGCTTCGCTTTTGAAATAGCTGTTCCTGTCCACAAAGGACGTGGGTTTTTCCTGCAGAAACTTGGAGCAGCCGCCAAGGCTAAGGGCCAGCAGGATGGAAACAAACAAAAATACCGTCTTTTTCATAAGCCCTTAGAATTTGATTTGAACCATACCGATAATCTTGCGCGGACGCGGATACGCACCGATATCGGCCCTTCTGATGGTGGATTCCTGGTCCTCGACCTTGGAGGACACATCCGGATCGAAGCCGTTGTATCGGGTCCAGAGGAAAAGGTTTTCCGCGCTGATACCGACCGTGATGCTGCGCATCCATTTCACCTTTTTCTCCAGGTCGAACTTGTAGGACAGTTTCACGCTTTTCAGACGCAGGTACGAGGCGTCGTGCACCATAAAATCACTGGGCAGCATACTGGAACCGCTGGCGCCGGCAGCCGGGAAGTTGGAATCCGGGTTGCGGTACGGATGCCAGCTGTTGAGCATATACCGATACTGGTTGGAGCAGTAGGTGCCCGCCATAAAGAATTCCGAATAGTTGTAAATGCTTCCGCCGATGGAATAAGAGAGGAAGACGCCCAGGTCGAAGCCGTAGATGTGGAAATTGTTCTGCAGACCGCCGTAAACGATGGGGTCGGCATTCCCGAGATAAGTGAGGTCCTGGTTGTCCAGGATGCCGTCGTGATTCTGGTCCACGTACTTGGGACGGCCACATTTGTAGGGCTTGGCGTAGTAATCCACATACTGGTGCGTGATGTCGTTGTCGGCAATCTCCTGCTGGTTGTGCCATACGCCGCCATACTGGAAGCCCCACAACGAGTTCAGGGGATATCCTGCACGGTATCCGTACATCATATAGCCCTTCTGGTCCTTCATCGCCACCACTTCGCTCTCTCCTCCGATGTCCTCTACCATCTGACGGTTGTGGGAAATGTTGAAGGCCGTGGTCCAGGAAAAGTTTTTCAGGACGATGTTCCGGGTCTCCAGACTCAGTTCAACACCTTTGTTGGAGGTGCGTCCCAGATTCTGCGTAAAGTTGCTGTAGCCCGTCTGCTGGGCCTTCTGGACACTCAGGAGCAGGTCGCGGGTATTGACGATGTAGCCTTCCGCCGTCATCTTGATGCGGCCCTTGAGAACGGCCATATCCAGGGCCAGGTTATACAGGTCCGTCTTTTCCCAGGTCAGGTTGGGGCTGTCGAGCCGGGACGGATAGTAATAGGTGGACTGTCCGTCTCCCAGCAGGTAGCCCGCCGTGGAGGAACTCAACTGCTGCAGGGACTTGTACGGAGCGATGGCGTCGTTGCCGGTCCGGCCCGCGCTCAGCCGCAGGGAAAGGTCCTGGAATATGCGGGTGCGCTTGACCCAGGGTTCGTTGGCCAGGTTCCACTTCAGGGCCATTGAAGGGAAGAAGCCCCACTTGTTGTTGGCGGCGAAGTTGGAAGAGGCGTCGGCGCGGCCGGTAAAGGTGATGTAGTAACGCTGTTTGTAATTGTAGTTGACGCGGGCCAGGAAGGACACTTTCCGCACTTCCTGGTTGCCGGAGGTGAGCGTATAATTGTCCTTGTCGGCGATGGCGCTGAGGTCGTTCCACTGGAGTTCGTCCACCAGCATCCCCTTGCCGACGACGCCCTGCTGGTTGGTGCGCTTGTAATACACGGACATACCGGCCATCGCATCCAGATGATGCACACGGGCGATGTCCGTCTTGTACGTGACGGTGTTGTCGGTGTTGAGCTGCACCAGGTCCGTATCGGTACGGTCCACCTGTCCGCCCGTGGCGGAGAGCCGGCGCACGGGAAGGGTTCCGGGCTGGTATTTGTACGTATGGGTATCGTATTTATAATAGGTGTTCCGGCTCACGATGGTGAGGCCCTTGACGGGAGTGAAGGTGAAAGCCAGCGTGTGCGTATTGGAAAAACTCTTGCGCTGGTTCACCGTCTGCTGAATGGAGATGTAGGGGTTGTTGAAAGGACTCCCCTGGCCGTAGTTGTACAGGTCGTTCACCTCGCTGTCGATGCCCAGCACCGGAGAAATATACACGGCGCCGGACCACACGGCCGTACCGCCGATGTTGGTTTTGTTGTTGTTATTGACGCGGTACAGGATGTTGGCGTTGTAATCCAGCTTGAACCACTTGGTGAAGCGGTGGCCCAGATTCAGCCGGCCGATCACACGCTTGGCGCCGGAGTCCAGGATAATACCCTGGTCGTCGGCATAGGAGACAGAGGCGAAGTAATTGGTGTTCTTGCTGTTGCCGCTGACGGAAAGCGCATACTCCTGGAACGGGGCCGTGCGGGTGATGGACTTGAGCCAGTCCGTACCGGCTCCCAGCGCCTCCGGATCGGCGTACTTCTGCGTATAGCTCGGCGTCACGGGATACACGTCGCCGTGGGCGCTCTTGGAAAAGTCGATGCGGTCGTTGTTGTAGGTGGCGAATTCCGCCGCGTTCATATAGTCCAGGCTCCGGGCCAGTTGGGAGAAACCCAGTTTGGCCGTCAGCGTCACCTGGGGCTTGGAGGCGGTGGGAGAGCCCTGCCGGGTCGTGACGATGATGACGCCGTTCGCGCCCTGGGAGCCGTAGATGGCCGTGGACGACGCGTCTTTCAGCACGGAGATGGACTCGATGTCCGAAGCGTTCAGATCGCTCAGGTCCTGGACCGCGTTCATCACTCCGTCCACCACGATGAGCGGTTCGTTGCCGGCCGTGATGGAACGGGAGCCGCGGATCCGGATGGAAGTGCCCTCCGTCGGGTCGCCGGAGACGCTCATAATGTCGGCGCCCGCCACGCGGCCCTGCAGGGCCTGGTCCACGGAAATCGTGGCCGTATTTTCCACGTCCTGCATCTTGACGGTGGCGACGGAACCGGTCAGGTCGGCTTTCTTGGCCTCGCCGAAACCGATTACCACCACCTCGTCGAGGAAGGTGGCGTCTTCTTCAAGGACGATGTCGAAGTTGCGCCGCTTTCCTACCTTCACCTTCAGGTTCTTGTATCCGAGCATTTCGAATACGAGAACGGACTCCTCGCCGGATGTTTTAAGGGTAAAATGCCCGGCGTTGTCCGCCACCGCGCCGGTCGAGGTCCCTTCGACGGAGACCGTCGTCCCCGGAAGCGGCGCGCCGGCCGCGTCCTTCACCGTACCGTTCACGACCAGCTGCGTTTGCTGGGCGGACAGGCCCGGAGCCCACAGGCTGACGAAGACAGCCAGAAGCAAAGATTTGAGCCATCTGTTCATATCGGCAGATTTTTTAAAATAAGCAAAAACCGCCCTGTGTAGTAATTCAGGGCGGTTTTGATAACGGGCCGCCTACTGGCCTACGTAAGCACCCATCACGGTACCCGTACGGTCATTGCCCTTCTGGTCCTTGCCCAGCAGCGCAATCTGTTCCTCGGTGAGGGTGATGTTGGTAAATGTAAGGGCTTTGATATCCGCAACGCTCATACCCTGCCCATACAGAGAACTGTAGGATGAGATTAACGGATAAACGCCATCAGCATATGTTCCCAAAGAGAAGTCAATATTCGAACTGGTTGCAGTATTGGCATAATTACCATTTTGCTGGAGGGTCGAAGCCCCATAGATGTTCACTTGACTGCCGGCTCCCCAAATGCAATGATTGATGGAAAGATTCTGCGGAGTATTCGTCTTGTTTCCGATGACAATCGAATTGTAAACGATATTGACCTTGCTGTTTCGCTGAATGCCATCATTGGCGCCATCAATGGTAGAACTGACAAGATAAAGTTTGTTACAATCTACAGAACCCGATCTTCCCATAGAAATGATGCCTCCCTTGCCGACTGTGTTGTCACTGAAAGTACAGTTCGCGAAGAGAAGATAATTGTAATCCGTGGCAAATATACATCCGCCGTTACGGTTGGCTCCGCTTGTGGCGCCGCCGGACGCAGCATTGGACTTGAACAGCGTGTTAAAGACCCTGGTCACGACAAAGTGGTCTGCATCCCCTTTAGCTCCGTATATCGCAGATCCGTTCGTTGAGGAATTGGACGAGAAAATGGAATTCTCCACATCTACGGTCGGAGCGCTGCTGCCACTGGTACCATATACACAATAGATTCCTCCACCGTTCGTTCCTCCTGAGTACAGACTGTTTCCGGAAATGGTGGAATTGTTCTTTATTGTAAGGTTGCCGTCGGTGTAGATGGCACCGCCCACCTTTCCGACGCAAGCGGATATGGTGGAGTTATCAAGCACCAATGTTCCGTGGTTGAATATGGCACCGCCATTTCCGCTCGAGACACATTTTGTGATTAAACATCCATCCTGAAGCGTGACACTTGCATTTTTTATAATCGTTATCGCACCCCCGTTTGTCGCCGTGCTCGTTGCACCGTCTCCTTCAAAAGTGGAAGATTTGAGAACGGCCTTACCTTTCTCATATACGTAGATGGAGCCGCCGTTGTTGGTAGCCGTGTTGTTGGAGAAAGTGCAGCCTTCAAAAGTAACATTCCCGCCTTCTCCCGAGTTGGAAAGAGCGACGGCCCCTCGACCTGCCAGATTATTTGTGAAAGAGCAGCCCTCGAAGAGAATGTCAAACTTCTTTGCAGAAGCCACCATTACTGCGGCACCTCCATAGGTATCGGAGGACATTGTACTTGTAAGACCGTCAAAAGCACAATTCTTGAAAATAATGACATTGTCAACATCAGAACTTCCTGCATAATTAAAAGCAACTCCGTTGGAGTTTGTATTGCTCGCCGCAGGGTTTGCCATAAAAGTAATGTTTTCAAAAGTAAATTCGCCTACTTTGTGTGCGCCGGAAACAACAAAGATATGCTCGTCATCCGCCGTCTGGTTACAGATGAACTTGGTGGGATTGGAGGCGTCGCCTTCCCCTTTCACGTGCACCTTCAGGTTGCTGAGGTTGTAGTGCGGGTCGAATACCTCTCCGCCATTGAGTTCCTGGAGGTTGTAGGTGCCGCCGGCAACGTGGATGGTGGCGTTGGCAAGGCGCCAGCCGGCAGTGGTGTTGTTGGTGGAGTAGGAGGGATTGAGCAGGTCCATCAGACGTGCAGGTCCAGCAGGATCAGATGCGACATTGCCCGTGCCTGTGCCGGACTCGGATATATACCAGTCGGAAACAATGCGGTTGTCCAGCGTACCCAAATCATACACTTTCGCTCTCTCGCGGGCAAAGGAGCTCTTAGAGATACCGCCCCCTACCAATGTTGTGGTCGATGCGCGGTTCTCAATCTTGAATCCGATACCGTTGTCTATGGCCGCTCCCGGTAATACCGCGACGTAATATGTTCCGTTGGCTGCGACACCGGCATACCCGGAAGGATTGCCTTTCTGCAATGAAACAATATTGTCTGAACCATTTGCAGTTTCTACGGCAAATTCGGTCGGGAAAGTCGTGGAAACCGTACCGGTCAGCTTGGTCATATCGTTGGCCATAAGGGCAATCGTGTTGTAGTCGTATGTACTTCCCGTAGAAATTTTTACTACAGCAGTCATATTCTTGAACGCAATCTCATCATCGGAAGTGGAAGCCTTTGCCGCCATAATGTTGGCGCTGCTGAAAGAGCCGGTCTGATAGCGGGGAACCGTGATGGTCACTTTCCCACTTTCCAGAGCATACGTTGCCGTAGTCGGATACACGGCATAGATGGTTTCAGTTCCGGCGGGGACATCGACCGTGATTTGATTGTTCACCACCTCGACATCCTTATAATCCGTATCTGCCACGTGGCTGTCATTCGCTCCGTCATTCCAGATGACACGAATCTGGTCGCCTTCGCTCCAGCCGTGGCTGGTACCGTCCCAGGTGGTCCTGGTCCCTTCATCGGAGACGACGGCCGGAGCGTCGCCTTCCCGGGATACGCCGAAGGTCAGGCGGACCATTCCTTCCTGAACGGACGGGTCGTCCGCAGGATTTTCAGGAACGGGGTTTTCAATGGCGGGGCCATCTTTTTGAATCCCTTCCTGCGAAGGGTCTGTCATTTCCTTGGAGCAGGAAAGTGCGGCAAAACCTACTGATGCCACGCACATTAAAATAAGGTAATATCTTTTCATCGTATCCATTTTTATAGGTCCCAATCATAACTTTCCTCAGACATAGATTCCAAAGTAACATCCCGGACGGAAGCGCAAGGAACCTGACATCTCACGCAGACAATCCGGATGTCCGTTGAAAGCGGAGCTGAATAGTTTTCATTTTCGGGTGTCTTCATAGCAAATAATTTAAATGTGTTGTTTCAATCCATTGTGGTTGCGACAAAGTTATGAAAGAAAAAACAGATAAAATAGATGTGTAGTTAAAATTATAAGTGGACATATTGATAACTAAGTCCCAAAAAACGTCAATATACGATGATTATTGAGCGTTTTTTTATAAAAACATAGGCAAGACTCTGATAAAAATTATAAGTCATTTTATAAGTTTTTCAACTGAATTTTTGATTTTAATCCGATTATTCTTACCTTCGGAACGTCTTTGAAATCAGCCTCTATGAAAAAGCGCACAGACCTCCTCCTCCCCCTTTGCCTCTGCATCATCCTTGCGGCTTGTTCACATCCCACGACGTTGGAACTGACGCTGATGGAACTGGATGAAGCCATCGAAGACAAGGAGTTCTATCGGCAGGCTTTTGAACGGAAGAACGACTCACTGAGAGTACAACTGTCGTCCGGGAGCTGGGAAAGCGCACAAGCCCTGTACGACGAATACCTGCATTTCAGCGCGGACTCCGCGGGGCACTACATTGAACTGATGGAGCAGCGGACCGGCAGCCGGTATCAGGTTCTGAAAACCGCCATATCCAAGTGCTATATCCTTGGGACTGCCCATTATGAGGAAGACGCATTGACGCTTTTCCATTCCCTGGACGCCCGCGAGATTGAAGAAGCCGGGCTGACGGCGGACTACCTGTCCACCGGGGTGAAAATCTTCACCAATTTGTCCCGTTTTCCGCATCCGCTCCAGAAAGACCGCAACTACTCGGACAGCCTGACGACCTACCGCAATGCTTACATCAAGCGGGACACCCTTAGCTATGAAGGACGGAAACTGATGGCCCAGAGCCTGAGGGACAAAGGAGACCACGGCCGTGCGCTGGAGATTTTCAAGTCCTGCTTTGAAAAAACCTCCGGGGCGGATTATCACCAGCTCACTTCCATCGCCTACAATATGGCGCTGCTGTACGGCCTGACGGGCGAAAATGACAACAAGAAAATCTGGCTGGCCAAAAGTGCCATTTACGATTTCAAGGCTCCCAACCGCGATTTTCTGTCCCTGTACGAACTGGCCCTTACGCTCTATTGGGGAAAAGACTACCGGCGGGCCGGACGTTACATCAGCACGCACCTGGAAAATGTGTATGCCGGTGATTTCCAGGCGCAGATTATCCGTTCCTCGGACGCACAGAACGTCATCATCGAAGCGGCGTTAAGGGCGGAACGGGAGAAACAGACCGCTCTGGCAACGGCCATTTCCATCCTGGGCATCCTGGCGTTCCTGATATTCTGGCTGCTCCTCATCAGGCACCGGCAGGCCATCAAGCTCAGCAAGGCAAAGGCGCAGCTGGAGGAAGTGAACGCGGCTCTGTCCAACGCCAATAAAATCAAGGACAACTATGTATTCCGCTATATGGACTTAAGCGTCAAATACCTGGACAAGATAGAGGAAAACCGCCACAAACTGCGGCAAATCGCCCGCAGTCAGGGAACGGACGCCCTTCTCAAAGAATTGCGCAATGCCGCCAATTATGCAGATTACAAGGAATTTTACCGCATCTTCGACCAGACCCTGCTGGGGGTTTTCCCAGGTTTCGTGGACGGCGTGAACGCCCTGCTCCGGGAAGACGCCCGCTTTGAATGCAGGCCCGGCAGCGCGCTCCCTACCGAAATCCGGATACTGGCATCCATCCGACTCGGGATAGACGAGAGCCCGCACATCGCGTCGTTCCTCAAATGTTCGCTGTCCACCGTCTATACCTATCGCGCCAAAATGCGCAATCAGGCCCTGTGCCCCAAGGATGAATTCGAGCAGCGCGTCCGCGAACTGGAATAGCCGCCCCTACGGAGAATCGGAGGGAGAGGAACTGGCTACCATCAAGGCCTATATCCGGAAATAAGGGTCAGCGCTTGACTTCCAGCGTATAGATAAAACTGTCCGCCCGGTAATAACAGACATTGTACTCGACCGGACGGTCGTTCTCGTCATAGACGAAACGCTTCCGCACGAGAATGGGGTCCTTGGGGCGGATGCCCAGTTTGGCGGCAACTTCATCCCCCGCCAGCCGGGCCGTCACTTCCTCCCTGGAAGTCTTCACGACGATGCCGTACAGTTCTTCCAGCATCTCATAGACGGGCTGGGAATAGTTTTCCTCCCCCGTTATGGGCAGAGAAGGATTGTAGTAGGAGATAAACTGGACGAAAGGATAATCGTTGTTTCCCCTCACCCGTTCCATCGAGACGCAGGTCTTCTCCGGGTCCATCTGAAAGAAATGCGCAATCTCTGCGGAGGGTTTGCGATGTCTGACGACCAGTTCGTAGGTGCGTACCTCGATGCCGAGGTCATTCATTTCCCGGGTGAAACTGTGCCAGTTCCTGACGCCTCCGGCAATCCCTTTCGAAGCAACTTTCGTCCCCACTCCCTTCTTCCTCACAAGCTTGCCCTCATAGACCAGCAGATTGATGGCCTGCCGCAGCGTATTGCGGGAGATGCCCAACTGCCTGGCAAGATCGACTTCCTTGGGAAGCATCTTGCCGCTTTTGTACTCGTCAGATTGAATCAGTTCCAGTAAATAGTGCCTTGCTTGTTGATGGAGTGGTACGCCCATAAAGTTTTAGCGGTTATATACGGCTGAATTATGCGATGGCAAACAGGATCAGCAGTTGGGCGACAAGCACGCGCAGGAACATACTCAGCGGATAGACCGTCGCGTAGTTGATGGAGGCATAGTCCGTGCCGTAGGCATCCTGGGCGAAGGACAGGGCCGCCGGATCGGTCGTCGCACCGGCCAGCAGGCCGCAAATCTGGTAGAAATTGACCTTGAAGGCGTAGCGGGCCAGCAGGGCGATGGTCAGGACCGGGATGACGGTGATAAGGAAGCCGTAGAGAATCCACCAGTAGCCTCCGCCGAGCAGCGAAGAAACGAAAGACTCTCCCGCCCCGAGCCCCACGGCCGCGAGGAAGAAACTGATGCCCAGTTCCCGGATCATCATATTGGCGCTCACCGTCGTGTAGGTCGTGATTTTCCACTTGGGACCGAAATAGCCCAGCAGGATGGCGATAATCAGCGGTCCTCCGGCCAGACCCAGTTTGATGGGCTGGGGGATACCGGAGAAATGGATGGGAATCGAACCGAAAATGACCCCGACGGCGATACCGAAGAAAATCGGAATCAAGTTGGCCTTGTTGAGTTTGTCGGGATGATTGCCCACGTGGTTGGCCAATTCCCGGATGCCCGCCTCCGTTCCGACCACCTGGATGGTGTCGCCGACCTGGAGAATCAGGTTGGGGCGTGCGACCAGTTCGACGTCCGCACGCAGCACACGCGTCACCTGCACGCCATAGTTGGCCCGGATGTTCAACTGACGGAGGGTCTTGCCGTTGACCGAAGACTTCGTCACCACCAGTCGTTTGCCCACGAAATGCTCGTCCCGCGTGACCCAGTCCTTCAAGTGCATCGGAATCTCCTCACCGAAGATGATACGGACCGCGTCCACGTGATTCTGAGAAGTGACAATCAGCACTTTATCTCCTTCCTGAAGCACCGTCTTGGAGTCCGGGATAAAAATATCGTCGCCGCGCATCACCCGCGAGACCACCAGTTTTCCCGTCATCTCTCCGACGATCTGCGCAAGCGTCTTATTGAAAATAGCCGGATTGCGTACCTCGCAGTGCATCCGCCGCGCCGCCTCGGACGAAGCGGGATCTTCCTTGTCCAACTGCTCCTTTTCAAAAGCCAGGTCCGCCTTGAAGAGCGGCTTGATCAGGATGAGAATCAGAATCACGCCCAGCACGCCCAGCGGATAGGCCACCGCATAGGCCGAAGCCAGGGTGGAAGACTGCTGCGCCGCCAGTTCGGAAGCCATTCCGCCCTGGACCAGCACTTCGTTCATCGTATTTTGCGCCGCACCCAGCCCGGGCGTATTGGTCACGGCACCCGACATCACGCCCACCATCGTCTCCAGGCTTTCACCCGTCACCCAATGAATCGTAACCGTCACGGCCACAGCCAACAAAACCAGCCCCATCGCCAGCAGATTGAGTTTGACACCCCCCGCGCGGAAAGACTGAAAAAATCCGGGACCCACCTGCAGGCCGATGGAAAAGACAAACAGAATCAAACCGAAATCCTTCATAAAGGCCTGCACCGTCGGATTGGCCCTGAAACCGAAGTGACTCAGAATAATGCCCAGAAACAAAATCCAGGTCGAGCCGATGGATATACCCTTGAATTTATACTTTCCCAAAAGCAGACCGGTCGCAATCACAAAAGCGAACAACAAAATATTGTGCGCTATGCCGGTACCCATAAATAAGTCTCCCATAATCAATCCTTTCAAAAAACGCCCGCAAAGATAGTAAAAAATCAAAAGAAATGCCTATCTTTGCCCCCACAATTGGTGGGGTGTCCGAGTGGTTGAAGGAGCCTGCCTCGAAAACAGGTGTGCGGGTGACCGTACCGGGGGTTCGAATCCCTTCCCCACCGCAAAGCGGAAGATGGCAGCTGGTCGCGAAAGCGACCGGCTGTTTTTGGATTCAGTCCCGTCGAAAGCTTGCTTTCGTAAGGGGATGGAGCCGAAAACAGCCAAGAGACCACGAAGTGGTCGAAGCTGCCATCACCGCTTTGCAAGGGCCCCACGGCGAGCGGTCAGGGATGTCGGAGCAAAGCGACGAAATCCCGGTGGGGAATGCGCGATGGAGCCGAAAACAGCCAAGAGACCACGAACCATCACCGCTTTGCAAGGGCCCCTCCGGCGAGGAGGAAGGGAAAAGGCACGGCATAGCCGTGGCTAATCCCAGGCCCCGCCGGGAACGACTGTGATGACAAGTTCACGGGCGGGCTGATGGCGGAAGGTGCCGCGTCAAGAAAACTTTCTCAAACAATGTCGGGCAGACTACCCCCGTAGAGGGGCCTGTAGGGGCATATTCGTTGCAAAACCCGCCTCGCAGACCCCGATATTGTTACGCCACCTGCCTTCCACATGCTTCTGTAGCACATCATTGCCCGACATCGTTTGACGAAGGAAGCGCAGCCATCATTCCGATGGACGCACAAGGCGGACGACCATCTCGCAACGGCGGCAGTCAAAATCCAGCCGCAGGCGGGACCCGTTGTTTTCCAAAAAGAGAGGGTGCGCTCCGGCGAAGTCCGAAGCGGAAACTTCCGGGCGGGCGGAAGCCGCCGGACGGGACGAGCCGCGCGGGGCATATTTGGGGCAGAGTCCGAGTTCCGCCCGCAGGCAGTAACGGCTCCGCATC
Source organism: uncultured Bacteroidia bacterium (assembly GCA_902795445.1). GTDB lineage: Bacteria > Bacteroidota > Bacteroidia > Bacteroidales > UBA932 > Cryptobacteroides. The sequence continues at coordinate 11,544 of CADBLM010000074.1, read as the reverse complement.
AATTCCGCGTCTGGCTGATGACGCAGTTCAAACGCCTCCAGAGAGGGACTGGGCGGCACGCAGGCCGAAGCCGCGACACTGTTGGACAGATTGCTTTTATAAGAATGGTCCCCGCAGCTTATCTGTCCGGTAGGGTGCGCGTGGTGCAGGGGCTTTGCGTGACAGGCTTCCCGGTCGATCTGCTCGCACAGGGTGCGGCGGAACTCGTTGAGCGTTGAAGCCGGAAGCAGGGGCAGCGCCTGGACGGAAGCGTCATCCACCGGAAGCAGACGGCAGGCATAATGGCCGCTGGTCTTGGAAAACTGCGTCTCCAGCAAGGCCCGCATCCGGGCGGCATTGGACGCAAGCGGCGCAGAAAGCGTACGGACCAGAACCGCCTCCCGACCATCCTCGCTCCGGGCCCTGAGTTCCAGTTCCCAAGTCTGCGAAACGTCGGAGGCCGCCAACTCCGCAGCAACGGGACGACAGTCCCAGTGGACCTCCACGCCGAGCAGACGCTGCGAGGGCTTGGCCGCCAGGATTTTTTCAAAGGCCACATCAAGGTTGCGGAACAGACGGGCCCCTTTTCCGATGCCGACAGGCGGACGGCAGCCCAGGCGGACGGCGGTGCCGCTCACCCGGACCGTATCGACACGGAAGCCCTCGACCTCCCCGTCGCGCGTGACAAAGGACAAACCGTCCCCGGGCGCGAAGACGACCGGAACGCCGCCTTCCGGACGGAAAGGCTCCACTTCGACGAAATCACGTCCGGAAGCGCGCACCCGGCCGGCCTCACCGCCCATTCCTTTCGAAGCGTCCATCGCCGCCCAACCTCCCTTACGCCCGTCCAGATACAAGCCGGTGTACCCCCGGTTGAACGTGCGGTTGACATCCGGAGTAAAATGACTTAGCACCCGGCCGAAGGAAGCCCTTTCGTAACGGTCGGGACGGGCCGCAACCAAGGCGTCCAGCGCCTGCGAATAGGCCGTGACTACGTTGCGGACATAAGACTCGTTTTTCAGACGGCCCTCAACTTTGAAAGATGTCACGCCTTCCGCCGCCAGATCTCCGAGACGGGCCAACAGGTTGAGGTCTTTGAGCGACAGCACAGCCTTTCCGTGCAACAGACGCTTTCCCTGCCCGTCATAGACATCATAGCGGGAGCGGCAGGCCTGCACGCAGGCTCCCCGGTTGGCGCTGCGACCGCAAAGTGCCTCAGACAGATAACACTGCCCGCTGTAACTCACGCAAAGCGCTCCGTGGACGAAAAATTCCAGTTCCACTCCGCTGCCGGCCGTCGCCCTGCGGATTTCACGAATCTGCTCCAGGGAAAGCTGGCGTTCGAGAATCAGACGCGAAAATCCGGCTTCGGCAAGCTGCCGCGCCCGGCCGGCGTCCAGAATGGCGCATTGGGTGGAAGCGTGCAGCGGAAGATGCAGCGCAGGCCGGACGTCCGGGCTCGCAGCGGAAGCCAGAGCCAGCAGGGACATATCCTGCACGATGAGGGCATCGACCCCCGCCGCCTGCAAGGAGAGCGCGAGACGGCGCACCGGATCCACTTCTTCCTCATAAACGAGGGTGTTGACAGCCGCGAAAACCTTGGCTCCGTAACGATGGGCATAGAGGCAAAGCTGCGCGATATCCTCCACGCTGTTGCCGGCATCCTTGCGGGCGCCGAAAGACGGGCCGGCAATATAGACGGCATCGGCACCGCAGTCAATGGCTGCGATGCCGACGGATAAGCTCTTGGCTGGTGCGAGAAGTTCAAGAGAAATCATCCCGCCCGGGCCCCTTATTTTTTCAGAATGTTGATGGTCTCCTTGATCTGAGCCGCATCCTTCGCATTGGGAGAAAGTTTGAGATACTGCTCGAAACACTCGACGGCAACGGCTTTGTTCTCCAGTTTCACACAGGCATTGCCGGCAATCTTGTAAGCGTTGGCATTGGCGTCATAGTCCACGGAAGACATCGCGTTGTCGTATGCAGCGTTGAAATTGCCTGCCTTGTACGCAGCGTTGGCCTTTTTCAGGAAAAGTTTGGAAAGCTGCTTGGAAGCGGCCTTTTCCTCACCGAGGCTGATGGCGATTTTGAACGCCTCCTCAGCGGCGGCGGCATTGCCGGCCATATTCTGAGCCTGACCGAGATTGAGCGCAGCCTTTCCGTTGTTGGGGTCAAGCTCCAGCGCTTTCTGGTAGGCATCGACGGCACCGAGCGCATCCTTCTCGCGGAGAAGCTGGTTGCCCTTGGCCACATAGACGGTAGGAATGAGTTCGTTGACTTCCTTGACGACATCGGCGTCATCATACTTGGTCGCCTCTTCGAGGGCGAGCTTGAGCTGATCGTATGCCTTGTCGTATTCCTTGTCCTTCAACTGATCCTTCGCGATGGAGAGGGTGAAGTTGACGATGTTCGTCTTGCAGTTTTCAATCAAAGCATTGCGCTGCCCGTCCGCATCTTCGGCGCAGGCCTCGGCCATTTTCAAAGCCTCTTTGAAGCCCTTGATGGCAGCGGCCTTGTCGGCCTGAATCTGTCCGGCGGCGTTGTTGTACGTTTCAGTTGCCTTTCCCAGGTCCTGGGCGGATGCAGCCAGGGTCATCAGAGCGGCGGCCACAATAAGAAAAATCTTCTTCATAACAATTATTTTTATTATTGGTTTTTTCTTTGCATAGAGGGGCGTCATTACCCTTCGAACTGCGAAGATAGTAATTTTTATTGTAACTTTGCAAAAAATAAACCAAAGACGGAAAATGAAGAAAAGATTGAGAGCGGGATGGATGCTGGGGGTGCTCTGCGCCCTGACGATGTCAATGCAGGCGCAAGCGGCGGAGTTGTCAGACCTGGCCCCCGACGGGTCCATCATACAGGGTATGCTGGACAACGGCATCCGGTATGCGCTTTGGCCGGGGAAAACGAAAAATGACAGTTACAGCATCGCGCTGGTCCGGAAGGACAGTCTCTGCTTCATTGAAAAAATCAATAAAGCACGCAAGGAGAGCAGCCCGGACTCCGTCTTTTTCCGCGCCTTCCACGAGACGCAGGCAGCCATCGCCGCCGCGCCGGATGCCTGCGGAACAGACAACAGCCTGCTTTTTGTCGTCGGTGATTTCAACAAGGAGGATATCCTCAGCCGGATGCGGCACCTGTCCGTAATCCTGCCCGCCCACACGTCTTCCTGGAAACGGGCGGAAAGGGATGCCTGGCAAGAAAGCGCCCCCGCCTTGAGCGTCCAGCCGCTGGGAGACGGTTTCGCGCTCCTGGAATATTCGTTGTTGACGAAAGCCATCGAAGAGAAATACCTTTCGACCATCGTTCCCGCCGTCTCCGAGCGTTCGTGGACGATGCTGTCACACATTCTCCGCCGGAGGATGGAAACGACGCTTCAGCAGAGAGGCATCGCGTTCAACGGTCTTCAGGTACGCTACAAGCCGGCCGTCGGAACGGAAGCGTCCAATCGCTTCACCGTCAGACTGAGCGTGGAAGCGATAAACGGAACGGCTGCCACTCAGGCTCTCTGCGACGTACTGGAAGACTTGCGTACAGGCGGGAGCAGTCCGCAGGAAATAGAAAGCGCCGCACGATACCATCTCATCGAACGGCAGAGCCGTCAGATGAGAGCGGTCAGCGACAAAGACAAAATCCGCCGCCTTTTCTCCGCTTACCTTTACCATACAGACCTTGCTCCGGAAGAAGCAAAGACCCATTTTTTCGCCTCCCGCAAATACAAGGCGGATGAGGACAAACAACGCTTCGACCGTTTTACCGCACGGACGCTCCGCCTGCCGGCCGGCCATCAGGCGCAAAAAGGCGCTTCCGTCCCTCCCAAACTGAATTTTTCCGACACCCTGGCCTTTCCCAATCCGACAGGGCGCATCAAACTGAGCAGAACCGTAAAAGAAGGGACTTCCGGCGGCTCTTTCATCTTCTTTGAAAACGGGACCACGGCCGTGTACAAGAAAATGCCCTGCGACGGCCGCGTCTATTTCAGTTTCATCTTCGACGGCGGCAGTTCCAGGCTCCGCCATCCCGAGGCCTCGGCCTATGTGGAAGATATGTTCTACGCCGGCAGCGTGAACGGCTATCCGGTCAAAGACTTCCTTTCTCTGCTCGCCGCCGGGGAGACGGACATCCGTCTGCGCTGCGGCTTCTCCGCCCTGGTGCTGGAAGGCTCGTGCCGGCAGGACAAACTCAGCAGCCTGCTCAAGGCCCTTATCACCTTGACCGGACATTTCAAAGTCAACGAAAAAGACATCGACTATCCTCTGGAGTGCGAAAAGATTCCCTTCCGGCCCGGCGCCCGGGAAAAGGCACAGCACGAGATTGACGGCATCCTGCACCCCGAGTTCGGCTGGCGGGCGGACAAGGCGGCCGGCAAGGCGGACCGGCAGTTGCTGTCCGACGCCGCACATTTGCTTCGGAGTTCATTCCGCAGTTGCCAGAACGGCACGCTCGTCCTCGAAGGCAACATCCCCGAACGTCGCCTGAACAGGAAACTCCGCAGTTTTATGGGAATGTTTCCGACGGACGGCCGGAGCGAGAGCCGCAACTACGCCACGATGCTGACCCTCGCCGGCACCCTCCGCATCGGCGACCTGTTCCCGGGACGGAAACTCTTCATCGTCAGCAGTTTCGACTACCCTGCCGGAATGGACCAGATGCTCAAGAGAGATGTCGCCCTGTCGATGGCCGCCGAGAAACTGAACGCAGCGCTGGGCGATGGAAACATACGGCTTTTCACCCGGCGTACCATCCATCCGAAAGAAAACCTGGACATCGCGCTCTATCTTCCGCACGCGGACGAACAGCAATGTCGCACCTGCCTCGACCTCATCGGACGGATGGCTGCCGGCGCCATTTCCGAAGATGCCTTCCGAAGGGCCGTCGCAGGCTATGAGGCTGAGGTCAAGATTCAGGAGACCTCACCTTTCTATTGGAAAGAACTCATCTACAACCGGCTCGTATTCGGCAAAGACTACCGCAACAATATGCAGGACCGGCTGGGAAAACTCACGACGGAAGACATCCGTTCCTTTTTCCAGCAATGGGCCGGAGCCGGCCGCGTAGAATATGTTGCAGAATGACACACAGACCGACCTTCCTCCAAATCGATGACGTGCTGGTCTCGGAAGAAGTGCTCACGGAATACTTCTCCTGCGACTATGCCCGCTGCAAGGGAGCCTGCTGCATCATCGGCGACAGCGGGGCGCCGCTGGAAGAAAGCGAAACGGAGGCATTGGAAATGAACTACCCGCACTATCGCGGCCTGATGACCCCGGGCGGACGGCAGACCGTGGCGGACAAGGGATTCTTTGAAGTGGATCGGGACGGAGACCTGGTAACGCCCCTCAACGGCGGTTCGGAAGAGTGCGCTTTCTGTCATTTCGACGACGCGGGCAACTGCCTCTGCGCCATCGAATGCCAGTGGCTGAAAGGGCTGGGGAACTTCCGCAAGCCCATTTCCTGCCAACTATACCCCATCCGCCTGATGCATCTGTCCAGCGGTCTGACCGGCGTCAACCTCCACCGCTGGGACATCTGCCGGGATGCCTTTGCCAAAGGAAAGCGGGAGGGCGTCAAAGTCTATCAATTCCTTCGTGAACCCCTCATCCGCTACTTCGGGGAAGAATTTTACGAAGCCCTCTGCGAAGCGGAAAAAGTGCTATAAAGGACGGCGCAACAGGGCGGTCCAAAAGCCGCAGCCGTAGCCCCAGAGTTGCACGAAGGAAGTTCCCACGGACAACAGCGCGACCCGCAGGCCGTTTCGCAGCAGGCTGTCCATAAAAATCAGCAAAGCATACAGCAGCAGCGGGCTCAGACAGCACAGGGCAGCCGACAAGGCCGTGCCGACGGCAAGAGGACCCGCCGCGGCCGCCAGACAGCCGACGGCCGCCAGCAGCAGAAGCAGGGAGCCGAGGGTAAAGAGGGCCGGCAAGGTATGGACGGGCTTGAGGCTGCGGGGATGGCGGCGCTCCAATTCGATGCGGGCGGCCCCGGAATGCCACACCTGCCGGAAAAAGGCCTTCATATCGGTCCTGCGTTTGTGACAGACCCAGGCATCCTTGAGCAGGACGGTCCGGAAACCGGCGCGAATCAGGCGGATGCTGAAATCGATATCCTCCCCGTAACGCATTCCGCTGAATCCTCCGACGGCCTGGAACGCCTTGCGCGAGACGCCCATATTGAAACTGCGGGGATGAAACTTCTCCATCTTCTCTCCCCCGCCCCGGATGCCGCCGGTCGTAAAGAAAGAGGTCATCGAATAACTGACCGCCTTCTGCATCGCGTCAAAATCCTCCCCGGCGCGGTCCGGACCGCCGAAAGCGTCGCAGCCCGTCCGCTCCACTCCTTCCTTCACCGCCTCCACATAGCCCGGAGGAACGACGCAGTCCGAATCCAGGAATACGAAGAAATCGCCTTCTGCCTGCTCCGCGCCGGCATTGCGGGAGAGCCCGGGGCCGCTGTTGGTCTTGGTGAGATAGCGCAGACGCAGGGAGGGACAAGCCTGCGAACAGGCGCGTACGACATCTTCGCAGGTCTGCGAGGAGCCGTCTTCCACAATGAGGATTTCAACATCAGGATTCGTCTGTGCGGCCAGTGAATCCAACAGCTCGCGGATTTCTTCGGGACGGTTATAAACGGGTATGATCAGACTTAGCATATCCACAAAAATAGTCAAAAAAAGAAAAACTTTTTCAATTTTGTGAATCTGCAACCATTTTTATTTGCCGATTCCGCAGGAAGCGGCGATTTTTGCGAAAAAAAGGTATGAAAATCACTCAACTTTGCAGCGAAGAAAGACCCCGCGAAAGAATCATCAGTCAAGGCGTCAGTTCCGTATCGGGCGCGGAATTGCTGGCGGTGCTGCTGCGGACCGGAACGACGGAGGAAAATGTAGTGGAGCTCGCCCGCCGGCTCCTGTCCGACTGCGACGGGAGCCTGACGGAACTCTCCGCCCGGAGTCTGGAAAATCTGGCGGCATTCAAAGGTATCGGCAAGACCAAGGCCGTCACCCTTGCCGCCGCTTTCGAACTGGGACGAAGGATGGGGCAGGAAGGCTTTCGCCTGCAGAAGAAAGCCATCAGCAGCGCCCGCGACATCTATGAGCTCATCGGGCCGAGACTGAAAGGGTTGAAACGGGAAGAATGCTGGATGGCGATGCTCAATCAGGCGCAATATGTCATCCGGGAAGAACGGGTCAGCTACGGAGACGACATCTCCACCGTTTTCGATACCCGGGACATCGTCAAGAGGGCCCTCGAATGCAAGGCGAGGAAACTCATCCTGATGCACAACCACCCCTCCGGCAACCCCGTACCGGGACAGGCGGACATCCGTCAGACACAAAAGTTACGAGAGGCCCTCGCACCTTTCGACATCAAACTGATTGACCACATCGTGGTCTGCGACGACTGCTACTATAGTTTTTGTGACGAGCAGATTTACACGGCAAGGGACAAAGCGCTCAAAACGCCTGTTCCCCGGCCTCGCGATAACGGTCCGTCTTTGCACAAAGCGCTGCTCTCAGATCCGTCCAGCGGTAGTACGGGCCGGTGACCGGCGTCAGTCCCTGCAAAAGCACCTCGCCTTCATTGTGCAAGAATTTAACCAGCACATCCTTGCCGGGAGCGCGGTAAAAAATCAACTGGATGTTGCTGGCCATCGAAATCCAGCGCACCGTCATAAAGCGCTTGTTGACGGCATTCATCGGGAGCAGCGTGACCAGGCCTTCCGGCTCGAAATAACTCAGCACGGTCATCAGCGGGTAATCGTGGCCGAAGCGCAAATCCGCAGCGGGCTTGCCGGCGGCAATGGCTTTGTCGGCCTCGCGGACCAGCGTATCGATGAGCGGGACGAAAATCCGCATCCGGGGACCGCCGAACTTCTCCGGATTGGAGCAGTTCATATATTCCCGCGTATTATAGCGACGCCACAGCGCCATCCACTCTTCGTCCGTGAAGAAATCACGGCAGGAGACGGGCCTGTCCAGATTGATGCCGGTAATCAGGCTGCGATATACGGCATTCATCAGCCCTTTGCCGCCGCCGGCGGGCAGCTGCCTGAAGACCCGGGCGTTGAAGGCGCTGTCCGGCAGGGTATAGACGGCATCGACCATCCGGTTGATGGCGCCGGTACGCTCGCGGTCCTTGGCGTTCATCCACGCCGTATAACTGTCGGCCGTATCCATCGTGAGCGGCAGATTCGGATGCACCTCCCTGAGACCCATCAGGAAATGGGACATACTCATAATGCAGCGGGGAATCGTCGTGGAACGGCAGGAAATGTCAGCGTCATCGCTGAAGACCTCGGGGAAACGCTTTCCCATCCGCATTCCGATGCCGCGTTGCTGAGCGGCACCCAAGGCTGTCAGCTGACCGACGCGACCGTCCGTCTGCCGCTTGACCAGCAGCAGGGAATCATAGAGGCGCAGGCCGAACTCCGTCAACAGCCCCGCTTCACAGGCCGGCTGCAGGATATCCATCGCTTTGACCAGGGTGGCATCCGTATGCATCGTACGGGAGCCGTGCCGGCCATAATGGCTGATATAGAACGGCTTGTATCCGGACGGCGCCGGCGTATCGGCATCCGCGTTGCAGATATAGGGGTGCATTTCATTGACCGCAAGGGTGGGGTCGGCGGCAATCAGTTCTTCCGGAGCAAGGGTCCAGTCGGGCAGTTGTCCGCCCGTGACATCGCCACTCCGCTGCGAACAGCCAAGGACCAGCCAGGCGAGGGCGGGAAGAAGGAGGAATATTCTTTTCATCGGCACTTCATTTTGACAATTATCTTTCAAATTTAAAGATTTGCTTGGATTTTTCCAAAAAGTCCGTATCTTTGCATTCCCAAATGAATATGGTGCCCGTAGTTCAGTTGGTTAGAGCGTCAGATTGTGGTTCTGAATGTCGTGGGTTCGAGTCCCACCGGGCACCCTTCTTATGACGCGCATTTCCACCCTTCTCTTCGATTTTGACGGCACGCTGGCCGATACGACCGGTACCATCCTGAAGGCGATGCGTATGACCTTGGATGCCCTCGGCCTTCCCCAGACCGATGAAAAACAGATAAAAAGCAGCATCGGACTGCCGCTGCACGAATGTATCAAACGGGCGGGGAACATCCCCGACGAACTCGGCGAGAAGGCCGCGGAATACTATCACCTGTTCTTCAGACAGCTGCTTTTCGGCAGCCTGCAAGCCGAAGGAGATGCGGCCGGAAAGGCCGTCTCCGCCAAGCCGGAAGGCGCTCCCGTCCTGTACGAGGGGGTGAAAGAAACCCTGGAAGCCCTGCACGGGCAAGGATACGTCCTCGGCATCACCACTTCCCGCAAACGGGTGACGCTGCTCCCGATGCTGGAGAACTTCGGCATCCGGGACCTGTTCGGCAGCATCGTCACGGCCGACGACATCGAGCATCCCAAACCGGCTCCGGACACGGTGCTCAGAGCCCTTGGGGAACTGGACCGAAAGCCGGAGGAAACACTCGTCGTCGGCGACGCAACCTATGACATCGAGATGGGGCGCAGGGCCGGTTGCAGCACCTGCGGGGTTTCATTCGGCAACCAGGGACGCGCGCTGCTGGAAACGGTCCGGCCCGACCGCATCATTGATTCGATGCGGGAACTCCCCGCCGTCATTGTGCAGCTCCGGTAAATCTTAGCGGACCACGACGACGTTGGGAACGATGCGCTGCCCATAGGGGTCGAAACGCTTGTTGTCATAGGGATGGGAAAGGACGCCCTCCCCTTCTATCCACAGGGTGCTCGAACCGCCGCCGTCCAGATTGATCGCCTCGGTCATTCCGACCATACGGGCAATCTGCGCCGTCTCTGAAACCGTCGTGCCTATTCCCTCCTTGAAGCGGCCGTCGATGACCATCAGATAGACATAGCCTTCCCGGTCGGTGCCGATGACGCTGCGGGGATGACGATGCTGATAGAATTTGCCCTTGGGCCACTGGGAAAGCACTTCGCGGCCGTCCGTCAGGAGGATGGGACCCGCTCCAAGCGCCTCATCGTACCCCTCCGCATACGCGGGACAACGCTCGGCACTGCTGCGGATGATGCGGACCCACTTCCCGTCCGTGACGAACATACCGTCCACACGGAAGACCTCGGAAGAAAGGGTTTTTCCTTTCTGCGCCCCCGCATCCTTGACATAGGTCGTGGGGGTCAGGGCCTTGACATCGAAATAACTGCCGTTGATGGCCGCCAGCGCGCCTTCGCGCTCCGCGACGGCGCTGGTGCTGTCCGCCTGCTGCGCCGGGACGTCAATCACGTCCAGATGATGCTCGCCGGCTTTGAAACGGACGACGGAAATGCTCTGCATCGCTCCGAAGACCGGTTCCTGAACGACGGCATATTCCAGCCCCTTGCCGGCATCTTTCCATTGCAGGGTGGCCAGCCGGAGTGCGGGCGGCATAAAACGGGCCTTGACCTCTTCCCAGTCGTAATAGACCGTCTCCACCGCCTGCAAATCATACAGATGGCGTTCCACCCCGTTATAGACGAACTTGACCAGGACGCGGCCCTCGCCGTTGCGGTAGAAAATCATCTGCATATTGGAACCGAGGGGGATGTTCCTGGGATTGCCCCACCTGGCCGGGATTTCATCGAAGGAAAGCCGGGCGCCGACCTCTTCCAGCCCGAAATAACCGGCCATCGCCAGCAAGGGATAGTCGTGGCCGAACTTCAAATCAGCGCAGACCGTACCTTCCGCCAGCACCCGTTCCGCCTTGGTCAGGATATCCCGCACGAGCGGCTCGGTCCGCGGCATACGGTCGGCACCGAACTCGACGGAATTTCCGTGGTTGATATAGAGGTGGGAGACTCCGCGCTCCCACCAGTAATAGATGACGTCTTCCGGAAGATGACGGAAAATGTTGTCCGTCACGCCGGAAGCCTCCGCTGTCTTGGCGATGGACCAGATATGTTTGTTGAAGCGTTTCTTGTCCACTGCAAGCTGCATTCCCCGCTCCGGGTCGGTGAACAGACGGGAATAGACGGCGTCCCAATCCGGAGACGAACGCGCCGACAGGGCGTCGAGCAGCTTGGCGGACGCCTTTTTATGGGAATCGGATGCTCCGTTGTCTATGTATGCGTAAAAACGCTCCCCGGACTCATAGGAGAACTCCAGATTTTTCTGAAGCACGGAGAGGGTATTGGTAAAAGCCGACATACTCAGGATGGAACGGGGAACGGTGCTGGTCTCGACGCGCACCTTCCGGTTGCCTTTCTGAAAGATATCCCGATAGGCCTTGTAGATACGGCGGGCCTGTTCCTGATGCTCATAGACTCCCCTCGGCGTCAGGTGACCGGGACAGCCGTCCCACGCGGCGATGACCTTGCGCGTCTCTTCCATCAACTGCTCACCCTCCTGGGCCAGAATTCCTTCCCTCCGGGCCTGGATGAGCACTTCCATCACATAATCATAGCCGTACGGCGAGAAATCGTTGCGGGCCCCGTGACGGGCATAATGGCTGAGATAAACCGGACGATAGCCCTTGGGAGCCGGCGTGACGGTCTCGTCGATAAACTCATAGATGTGGGTGTTCACTCCGGAGCGGTTGGGATCC
>CADBLM010000073.1 GCA_902795445.1 uncultured Bacteroidia bacterium | reverse complement strand
GTCCGCCCGCCTCGCCGAACGGGCGCAGGAACTGGTCGGCGGGCACGGGGCCGATGTCATCGACATCAATTTCGGCTGTCCTGTCCGGAAGATTGCGGGCCGGGGCGCCGGCAGCGGGATGATGAAAGATCCCGACAAGATGGTGGCCATCACCCGCGCCGTGGTTGATGCGGTCGGCAAACCGGTCACCGTCAAGACCCGGCTGGGCTGGGATGAGGACAGCAAAATCATCGTCGAACTGGCCGAGCGCCTGCAGGACGCCGGAATCCAGGCGCTGACCGTTCACGGGCGGACCCGTCAGCAGATGTACACGGGGGACGCCGACTGGACGCTCATCGGCAAGATCAAGGAAAACCCGAGGATGCACATCCCCATCATCGGCAACGGTGACATCCGTACGCCCGAAGGGGCCAAGGAGGCTTTCGACCGCTACGGCGTGGACGGTATGATGATCGGCCGCGCCACCTTCGGGCATCCCTGGATTTTCCGGGAAATCAAGCATTATCTGCAGACGGGAGAGCGCTTGCCGGAAATGGGGGTCCGCGAGCGGGTCGCTCTGGCCCGGCGGCACCTGGACCGTTCCCTGGCGCTGAAAGGGGACAAGGCGGGCGTGCTGGAAATGCGTCGCCACCTCAGCTGCTATTTCAAGGGCCTCGACAATTTCAAGGAAATGCGTATCCGGCTGGTCACCGAAAACGACCCGGCGACACTCAAAGCCCTCCTGGACGAGGTAGGTCAGCGTTGGGGAGACGCTCCGGCTCCTCCCGCCGGCAATATCTACGGGTTGTAGCATTCCGGGGCAATGCATTTCCACCGCCGTCTTGTAACCGCGAAGATCGCAAATTTGACGAAAGTTTGTTTAAATCCGAAAGTATTTTTATATTTGCAGGGTTGAAACCGAGGGTTCTGCCAAAAGCAGGGCTCCTTTAATTTTTGTATGATTATGGAAATTCATTATATGACCCAGGACGGGTTGGACAAATTGAAAAAAGATTTGGCAGACGCGATTGCCAAAAGACCCGTCATCTCCGCAGCCATTGCGGAAGCCCGCGACAAGGGCGATCTGTCAGAAAACGCCGAGTATGAGTCCGCCCGCGAACAGCAGGGCTTGCTCGAATTGCAGATTGCCAAACTTCAGAACCTCATTGCTTCCGCCCGCGTGATTGACGAAAGCCAGGTGGGCGTGGACAAGGTACAGTTGCTCAACAAGGTGAAATTCAGAAATCTGGCCTTGAAGAAAGAGATGGAGTTTACGCTCGTCGGAGAAAACGAGGCGGATTTTGCCCACGGCAAGCTTGCCGTCACGACGCCGATCGGCAAGGCCCTTCTGGGCCATTCCAAAGGCGATGTCGTCGTTGCCAAGACACCTGCCGGCGAGATGAAACTGGAGATTCTGGAAATTTCTCTTTAAGCAAACGCGACAGAAGATGGCTACGATATTTACCAAAATCGCCAACGGGGAAATTCCTTCCTACAAGGTGGCGGAAAACGAGGATTATTACGCATTCCTTGATATCTCTCCACTGGTCAAAGGACACACCCTCGTCATCCCCAAGAAAGTGGAGGATGACTATATTTTCCATCTGGACGAGAAAACCTACGAGGGCTTGTGGACCTTTGCCCGTAAAGTGGCCGTCGCACTCAAGGCCGCCGTTCCCTGTCAGCGGGTCGGGGTGGCCGTGCTCGGAATGGAAGTTCCCCATACCCATATCCATCTTGTTCCCCTGCAGAGCGAAGCGGATATGGATTTTCGCAAGGTGAAACCTTCCATTTCCCAGGAAGAAATGGCCGCTGTCGCCTCGGCTGTTTTTCAGCAGTTCCAAGCTCTTCAATAGTTCCACCTTATGCGCTTCACGACGAACCGCCTTTCGCGCCTTTTCAGCCTGGCCTTGATTGTTCCGCTTGCCCTGTCCTGTCAGGATATCCGCCTTTCCGGCCGGATTGAGGGGGTCGGCGCCGATACGCTGGTACTCGAAAAACTTTGTGTCAGTTATACCCGTGCGGTCGATACCTTGCTCCTGAACGAGGACGGCCGGTTCTCGTGCAAGGTCCGTCTGGAGACGGCTAACCCTGATTTCTACTATCTGAACTACCGGGGGAACCGCCTGGCGACCCTCCTGCTCAAAAAGGGAGACAAGGTGCAGGTGCAGGCCGATACCCTGGGATATTGCACCGTCGAAGGTTCGGAAGAATCCGCCCGGCTGATGGAAAGTGACCGGGAGTTTGCCTCCATCAGTGCCAAAAGCCGTTCGATAGCCGTCCGTCTGTCCGAACTTCCCCAGAATACGTCCCACGCCGCGAACCTGCGGCGGCAGTTGGCGGACAATTATGTCCGGTTGTACCGCTCCAGCATCCGTTATATCGTCGAGAACAACCACTCGCTCACAAGCGTGCCGGTGATTTTCCGCAAACTGGGCGACCTGCCGGTCTTCAGCCAGCGCCTGGACGCCCTGCATTTCCGTTCGCTGGCCGATACGCTTTCGACGCTCTATCCGACCTCTCCCTACGTCCGCGCCCTGCGGAAAGAGGCGGAAGCCCGTGAAAAACAGATGGCTTATGACGGCAAAATCGATTCTGTCGCCGTGGTCGGCTTCCCGGACATCGAACTCCCGGACCTTCGTTCCGAGAAGGTCAAGCTGAGTGCCTTGCCCGGCAAGGTGGTCGTCCTGCATTTCTGGACTTCCACGGACAGCCGTCAGAAACTGTTCAACCAGGATGTGCTGAAGCCTTTGTACGAGCGCTATCACGCAAAGGGGCTGGATATCTATGAAGTGGCCCTCGATGCGGACAAATTCGGCTGGGCGCAGGTCGTCAAGGCCCAGAATATGCCTTGGACCAATGTCTGTGATATCCGTGGCGGGGCATCCCCGACCGTGATGCTCTACAATGTCGGTGCGCTTCCGACCACCTACCTCATCGTGGACGGCGCCCTCGCGGCCCGGCAGCCCGCGGACGCCGCATCTTTGCGTTCGCTTGTCGCCAGTTATCTGAAATAATTGCTGAACCCTACCGGATGCTTCCCATAGAAGCGGCGACGCCGGCCTGCAGGCCGCGCAACTCCGCGATGCCGCGCATCCTCCCGTAGAAGGAATAGCCGGGATTGGTGTGGCGGCCCAGGTCGTCGCACATCTGGTGTCCGTGGTCCGGCCGGCAGAAAATGCGGAACTTCCGCCGCTGCATCACATCCAGCAGGACAGCCATCATCGCCGGCATATCGACATCCCCCTCCAGGTGGTTGTCTTCGTAATAATTGCCTTCCGCGTCGCGCCGCGTACTTCTCAGGTGGACGAAATCGGTCCGGTCGCCGAACTCGCGCAGCATCGCTACCGGGTCGTTGTCCTCCCGGATGCCGAAAGAGCCGGTGCACAGGCACAGGCCGTTGGAGCGGTTGGGGACCGCCTGGACCAAAGCCCGGAAGTCCGCCGCCGTGGAGAGGATGCGGGGCAGCCCGAAAAGGGGAACGGGCGGGTCGTCCGGATGGATGACCATCCGCACGCCGGCCTCGTCCGCCACCGGGCAGATTTCCCGCAGGAAGTCAATCAAATGGCTCCGCAAGGTCCCGGCCGTCATTCCTTCATAGCGCTTCAGTTCGGCGCGGAACTGGTCCAGCGTGAAACTCTCTTCGCTGCCCGGAAGGCCGGCGATGATAGTGCGGGTGAGTTTCTGTTTCTCTTCGGAACTCATCGTGTCGAAGCGCTTTCGTGCCAGCAGGACATCATCGGCCGAATATTCCGTAAAGGCCTCCGGCCGCTCCAGGATGAACAGGTCGAAAGCCATCAGGGCCGCCCGTTCGAAACGCAGGCAGCGCGAGCCGTCCGGCAGAAGGTATTCCAGGTCCGTGCGCGTCCAGTCCAGCACCGGCATAAAATTGTAGGTGATGCAGAAAATCCCGCAGGAAGCCAGGTTGCGGATGCTTTGCTTGTAATTTTCCACGTAGCGCCGCCAGTCTCCCGTCTGCGTCTTGATGTGCTCGTGGACCGGTACGCTCTCCACGACGCTCCAGATCATACCGGCGTCTGCGACGAGCCGCTGCCGCTCGCGGATTTCTTCCACGGGCCAGACTTCCCCGTTGGGAATGTGGTGCAGCGCGGTGACGATGTCGGTGATGCCCGCCTGGCGGATGAAGGCCAGGCTGACCGGGTCGGACGGACCGTACCAGCGGAAACTTTCCCTCATTTTATACATAGCGTGCGGAGATATTAGATGCTGAAGGATTCGAAACCGCCGTCCACCACGGCGATGGTGCCCGTCACGGCCGCCGAGGCGTCGCTGGCAAGGTAATGCAGGGTGCCCAGCAGTTCCTCGGAGCGGAGGAAACGGCCGAAAGGCGTATGGGCCAGGATGGTCTCGGAGCGGGGCGTCAGGGAGCCGTCCTCATTCACCAGCAGGCTGTGGTTCTGCTTGGAAAGGATGAATCCCGGCGCGATTCCGTTGACGCGAAGTCCGTCGCCGAACTTGAGCGCCAGCTCTCCCGCGAGGTACTTGGTCCAGCTGGCGACCGCCGACTTGGCGGCGCCGTAGCCGGCTACGCGGGTGAGGGGGCGGAAGGAACTTTCCGAGCAGAAATTGATGATGGAGCCCTTCTTCCGCTCCGCCATCACCCGGGCGAAGACAAGCGTCGGAATGATGGTGCCGAACAGGTTCAGGTCCACCACCTTGCGGACAGCGTCCACATCCAGGTCGAAAATGGTCTTGTCCGGCGGAACGGTGGCCGCCGGCAGGTTGCCGCCCGCCGCGTTGAGCAGGACATCGATGGTGCCGTAGGCCGCGAGGATAGCCCGGCAGTTGTCTTCCAGGACGGCTTTGTCCATAACATCGGTGGCGAGAAACATCGCCTCGCCGCCGTCCGCCTTGATGTCGGCGACGACAGCCTCCGCCTGTGCGGCGGAGTGCGCGCGGGCCAGCAACACGACCCGTGCTCCCCGGGCGGCGAAATAGCGGACGATGCTCTCGCCCAGTACGCCGCAGGCACCGGTGACGAGGATGACTTTCCCTTGAATTGAAAATAGGCTGTTTTCCATAACTTCTGTTGTGTTCGTGCACAAATATACGCTTATGTTTCTTTTTTGACAAATTTTTTTAGAAATTTGCAGTGAAATGGCAAAACAGATTAAAATAAAAGAAATCGCGCAGCTGGCCGGCGTGTCGGCCGGTACCGTGGACCGCGTCCTGCACAACCGCGGCAATGTGTCCCCCGAAAAACTGGAGGCGGTGGAAAAAGTGTTGTCGCAGGTGGGATACAAATTCAACCTGCACACCTCCGCCGTTTCTTTGAAAAGAGGCTATCGTTTCCTGTTCATCACGCCGCAGGTGCAGCCCGGCAATTATTGGGATGCCCAGAAGGACGGTGTCCGGCAGGCAATGGAGGAGTATTCGGACATCCACATTGAAATTCTCAGCCGCGAATACGACCAGTTCGACCATACCTCCTGCGAAGCGTGCTTCAACGCGGCCCTCGGAGAAGAGGTGGACGGTGTCATCATCGCTCCCACCTTCCAGACGGAGACGCTTTCCTTTTGCCGGGAACTTTCGCGGCGTAAGATTCCTTTCCTCTTTGTGGATGCGAGCGTCGAAGGAGCGGACAACGCCATAACCTTCTGTACGGACCAGAACGCCTGCGGACGGATTGCAGCCCGTCTGGCCGACTGGCACTGCCGGAGCGGAGAAAAAATCGCCGTCGTTCACAGCGGACGCAAAAATCAGCAGCGCTCCACCAATTCCATTGCGCGGGAGCAGGGGATTCTCTCCTATTTCCGGGAGTCGGGCCGGGAGAACATCCTGTTGCATACCACCCTGAAGCAATCATCCGAAGTGTTTGCGGAGACGGAAGAATTTTTCCGGCAGCACGGCGAGGTCCGTTCCGCCATCGTCCTGAACTCCCGGGGCTACCAAGTGGCGGATGTACTCAGGCGCGCCGGCCGGAAGGATGTCTGTCTGATCGGTTTTGACCTGACGGCGCTCAACCGTCGTTGCCTGGAAGAGGGCAGTATTGCGGCCCTGCTCTGCCAGCGGCCTCAATCCCAGGGATTCTATGCGGTGAAAACCCTCATCGGTATCTTGCTTTACGGCAAGACCGATCCGTACCAGACCGGTCTGATTCCCATCGATCTGGTTATGAAAGAAAACCTCCCCTATTACAGGGAGGTCATTTTCTGATGCCGTCGCCGCCTATTTTTTGAACCACTCCAGGCAGTTCCGGCAGAGGTCGGAGACGGCCTGCCAGTCGCCGGCCGCGAGGACTTCCTTGGGAAACAGTTTGGACCCCATCCCGACGGCGGTCACGCCGGATTTTGCCCAGGCCGAGAGATTTTCCTGCGTCGGTTCCACCGCTCCCGTGCACATCAGCATCGTCCAGGGAAGGGGCGCAAGGACATTCTTGACGAAGGCCGGACCGCCCACCGTGCCGGCGGGGAAGATTTTGATCAAATCGCAGCCGCGTTCCTGGGCGTGCTGGATTTCCGTGACCGTCCCGCAGCCGGGGCTGTAGGGAATGCCGCGGCGGTTGGCGAGGGTAATCACCTCGTCCACGCAGCAAGGCGACACCAGAAAGTCGGCGCCCGTCTGGATGTACAGGGCGGCCGTGGGGGCGTCCAGGAGGGTTCCTGCGCCGAGCGCCATCTCCGGACATTCCGCCCGGACGAAGGCGATGAGCGCTTCGAAGACCTTGTGCGCCCCGTCGCCCCGGTTGGTCCATTCGAAGGCGCGGATGCCGCCGTCATAGCAGGCCTTCACCACCTTCTTCGCCAGTTCCGCATCCGCGTGATAGAACACCGGGACCACGCCGGTGCTTCGGATGAGTTGAATCGTATCCAATTTATGAAACTTCGCCATACTTCTTATGATTGGGGTTACAGGATTTTCAACGGCTGTCAGCGGGAAACGCGGCCGGAGCCGCCACCGTTGATAAGGGCCTCCACTTCTTCGACCGTCACCCGGTTGTAGTCGCCGGGGATGGTGTGCTTGAGCGCCGAGGCTGCCGCGGCGAATTCGATGGCCTTGCCGTCGTTGCCGTAGGTCAGCAGACCGTACAGCAGACCGCCCATAAAGGAATCGCCTCCGCCGACGCGGTCCACGATGTGGGTGATGTCGTAGCGGCGGGACTGATGTAAGTTGTGTCCGTCATAGAGGATGCCGCCCCAGGTGTTGTGGTTGGCGTTGACGGAACCCCGAAGGGTGATGGCCACCTTTTGGCAGCGCGGGAAGCGCTCCATCAGCTGGCGGCAGACGCTTTCAAAGCGGGCCTGGTCGATTTCTCCGCCCGTCTTCTCCGCATCGAAACCTTCGGGCTTGATGCCGAACTCCTTCTCGGCGTCTTCCTCGTTGCCGAGGATGAGGTCGCAGCCCGCTACGAGG
>CADBLM010000072.1 GCA_902795445.1 uncultured Bacteroidia bacterium | reverse complement strand
GACGCCTTTATGTGATCTGCAAGAAGAACCCCAAGTTCAAAATGCGCCAGGGATAATCAAGTGTAACAAACAAAATTATTAAAGTCAAATAGTTTATTATGGCAAGAATAGCCGGTGTTGATTTACCCAACAACAAGAGAGGAGAGATAGGTCTCACCTATATCTTCGGTATCGGCCGCAGCAGCGCAAGGCATATCCTGGACGTGTGCGGTATCGATTATGACACCAAGTGCGGAGACTGGAACGACGAGCAGGTCGCGGCCATCCGTAGCGTAATCGCTGGCGAGTACAAGATTGAAGGCGAACTTCGCTCCACCGTTCAGCTGAACATCAAACGTCTGATGGATATCGGCTGCTACCGTGGCATCCGTCACCGTCTCGGTCTTCCCGTCCGCGGTCAGAGCACCAAGAACAACGCCCGTACCCGCAAAGGCAAGAAGAAAACCGTGGCCAACAAGAAGAAGGCAACCAAGTAATTTCGATGAATTATGGCAAAGAAAGCTACTACAACAAAGAAAAGAGTTGTCAAGGTTGACGCTTATGGCGAAGCCCATATTTCATCGACCTTTAACAACGTTATCGTCACCATCACCAACAGCGTGGGACAGGTTATCAGCTGGTCTTCCGCCGGCAAGAGCGGTTTCCGCGGTTCCAAGAAGAACACGCCCTATGCTGCGCAGGTTTCCGCTCAGGACGCCGCCAAGACGGCTTATGATCTGGGCCTCCGCAAAGTCAAAGCGTATGTCAAGGGTCCCGGTTCCGGTCGTGAATCCGCTATCCGCGCAATCGCCGGAATCGGTATCGAAGTGACCGAGATCATCGACGTAACCCCGATGCCGCATAACGGTTGCAGACCCAAAGGCCGTCGTAAAGTTTAATTTTAATGAGGATTCATTACTATGGCAAGATATACTGGACCTTCCACCAAAATCGCCCGTAAGTTTGGCGAACCGATTTTCGGCCCCGACAAGGGTCTTGAAAAGAGAAATTATCCTTCCGGCCAGCACGGCCTCGCGCACAAACGCAAGAAAGTGTCCGAGTACGGAGTGCAGCTGAAGGAAAAACAGAAAGTGAAATATACCTACGGAGTGCTCGAAAGACAATTCCGCAACACCTACGAGAAAGCTTCCCGTATGAAGGGTCTGAAGGGTGTGAACCTGCTGATTCTCCTCGAAAGCCGTCTGGACAACGTCGTGTACCGTATGGGTATCGCTCCCACCCGTGCCGCCGCCCGCCAGCTCGTTTCCCATTGCCACATCACGCTCAACGGCAAGGTCTGCAACATTCCTTCCGCCACCGTGAAGCCCGGTGATGTCGTTGCCGTCCGCGAACGCTCCAAGAGTCTGGAAGTCATCACGGCAGCCGTTGCTTCCGCCAAGAAGTATTCCTGGATTGAGTTTGATGCCAAAGCCCTCTGCGGCAAGTATCTGACCGTTCCCGTGCGCGAGGAGATTCCGGAGACGATCAACGAACAGTTGATTGTCGAACTTTACTCCAAGTAACATTTAATACCCAGATAATTATGGCAATCTTATCATTCCAAAAACCGGATAAGGTGATTATGCTCGAAGGGACGGATACCGTCGGTCGTTTCGAATTCAGGCCCCTTGAGCCTGGTTATGCCACGACCATCGGTAACGCCATCCGCCGGGTGTTGTTGTCTTCTCTGGAAGGTTTTGCCATCAGTTCAGTCCGTATCGAGGGTGTGCAGCAGGAATTTGCTACCATCCCCGGCGTGATTGAAGGGATGCAGGACATCATTCTCAACCTCAAGCAGGTCCGCTTCAAACGTTCGGTTGAAACGGTCGATTCCGAAGAGGTTTTCATCGTCATCAGCGGCAAGCACGAGTTTACCGCAGGGGACATCTCCAAAGGATTGTCTTCTTTCACGGTATTGAATCCGGACCTCCATATCTGCTCGTTGGAGCCTTCTGTCAAACTCGATATCAAGTTGCTCATTACCAAGGGACGTGGTTTCGTGGCTGCCGAAGACAGCCGTGACCCCAATGCGCCCATCGGTACGATTGCCGTCGATGCCATCTATACTCCGATCCGCAATGTCAACTGGATTCGCGACGACTGGCGCGTGGAGCAGAAGACCGACTACGAGAAGCTCACCCTGGATATCGAGACGGATGGTTCCATCTCCCCGATGCAGGCCCTGCAGGAAGCAGCCGACATTCTGATCAGCCACTTCTCCCTCTTCTCGGACGACAGCAACATCACTTCTGAAAAGAAGACCGATTCCGCTCCGTCCGGCCTGAGCGAGGAAGAGCGTCACGTCCGCCGTCTCCTGATGACCAAACTCTCCGAAATGGGGCTCTCTGTCCGGGCTTACAACTGCCTCAAGGCTGCCGACATCGACACCTTCGCAGACCTGGTTTCCTACTCCCGTTCCGAATTGCAGAAACTCCGCAATTTCGGCAAGAAGTCTGTCTCGGAAATCGACGCTTTGCTCGACAAGATGAAACTCACTTTCGGTATGGATGTCACCAAGTACAACATTGAACCCAAGAATAAGAACAATTAAGTATGAGACACAATAGATCTATCAATCATCTTGGCCGTAAGAGTGGTCACAGGAAAGCTTTGATGGCGTCTCTGGCGACCTCCCTGATTCTCCGCAAGAGAATCAATACGACTGTAGCCAAGGCCAAGGCCCTCAAATCCTATGTCGAGCCCCTCGTTACCAAGAGTAAGGAGGACACCACTCCTTCCCGCCGTACCGTTTTCAGCTACCTGAAGAACAAGGAGGCTGTTTCTGAGTTGTTCCGCGTCATTGCACCGAAGATTGCCGACCGTCCCGGTGGCTACACCCGCGTGCTGAAGACCGGTTTCCGTCAGGGTGACGGTGCTGAAATGGCCCTCATCGAATTTGTCGATTTCAACGAGGCCGCACTCGCTTCCACGCCGAAGAAAGCGGCGAAGAAGACGACCCGCCGTTCTTCCAAGAAAGCCGAGGCTCCCAAAGCTGAAGAAGCCGCTCCGGAAGCTCCCGTTGCCGAAGCCCCCGCTGCCGAAGAAGACAAGGCGGAGTAATCGCGGACTCAGTTCCGAATGTTCAAAAAGGTCAGGATTTTCCTGGCCTTTTCGCGTTTCATACCGGCACGGACAAAAAAGTAGTTGCAAATTCACAAACACAAAAAAGTTTTTCTTTTTTTGACCTTTTTTTGTTTTTTTGTGCCGCATCTTTGCGCAAAAAAGATGATTGTAAAAGTATTGAGCGCAAAGTGTATCGGCATCGAGGCCGTGCCCGTCACCGTGGAAGTGGATATTACGCCGGGCATCGGCATCCATCTGGTCGGACTGGCAGATGTCGCCGTCAAGGAAAGCCTGCTCCGGACGGTTACCGCCCTTCAGGCGCTGGGGTTCCGTATCCCCGGCAAACGCATTGTCATCAACCTGGCTCCGGCCGATTTGCACAAGAAGGGTAGCGGATATGACCTTCCCATCGCCCTGGGCATCCTGGCCGCCTCGCAGCAGGTGGAACTGCCCTTGCTTGACCGGCTGCTTTTTGTCGGAGAGCTGAGCCTGGACGGCCACTTGAGGACCATCCAGGGGGCGCTGCCAATTGCAGAACTTGCCGGGAACCTGGCGATTGACGGGCTCGTTATGCCTTTCGAGGCGGCGCGTGAGGCTGTGGATTACGACGGCTGCTCCTTGTATGCGGCCGACTCGTTGACGGATGTACTGCGTGTGGCCGGCGGCGGAGAAGACGCATCTGACCTGCTGGTGGAGACGCGTTTGAAAAGCCTGACATCCTTGACGGGGGTGGCTGATGATGATGCGACCGGAGGTGTGACGACCCCAAAAGGGGCAGCGGCTGGGGCCAGCCGTTCGGAAGGCTGTCCCTCGCCCTATCCGGATTTCTCGGAAATCATCGGACAGGAGACTGCCAAACGCGGCGTGGAAATCGCGGCGGCCGGCTGTCACAACGTGATTCTGGTCGGTCCTCCGGGCGCGGGGAAAAGTTCCCTGGCCAAGGCGCTCGCCGGCATCTTGCCGGAAATGTCGCGCGAGGAATCGCTGGAGACGAGCAAAATTTACTCCGTGTCGGGCGTTACGCCCTTTGCCGCGTTTCCCGATGCGGCGCAGCCATACGGCCTGATTCGGCGCCGGCCCTTCCGTCAGCCCCATTATACTTCGTCCCTGCCAGCCCTGCTGGGAGGCGGATCGGACAATGTCCAGCCGGGAGAAGTTTCCCTGGCCCACAACGGCGTGCTCTTCCTGGATGAGTTCTGCGAAGCGCCCAAACGGGTGACAGAAGCCTTGCGCGCTCCCTTGGAAGACCGGAAGGTCGTCATCTCCCGCCTGCGCAGCAAGGTGGAGTTTCCGGCCTCCTTTATGCTTGTGGCCGCCACCAATCCCTGTCCCTGCGGCTATTACGGGGAGGGGGACCGCTGCGTCTGTCCCGAAGGGCGGCGCCGGGCTTATCTGAGCAAGTTGTCCGGTCCGATGATGGACCGCATCGATTTGCAGCTGTGGCTTCATCCGGTCGATCCGAGCCGGCTGATGAGCGGAGAGCGGGGAGAAAGTTCGGCCGTCGTGGCGGCGCGTGTGGCGGCTGCCCGTGAGATACAGCGGCAGCGCTTTGCTGGGGAGGGGATTTTCACCAATTCGCAGATGAGCCAGAAACAGATCGACCGCTTTTGTCCGCTGGATGGAGACAGTCGTGATTTTCTCGAAAAACTGATGCTCCGGATGGGGCTTTCCGCCCGGGCCTGCTCCCGGATTATCAAACTCGCCCGCACCATCGCCGACCTGGAAGCGGCAGCGGAAGCCGTCTCTGCCGGCCCCATCGCCCTGCATCACCTCTCCGAAGCCGTCACCTACCGCTTTCTCGACCGATACGACCCGAAACCGTTTTAATATGATTACTTGAGAAAGGCAAGAAGAACTCCCTGGCGATTATCCTTCCCAATGCGAGTGCACGAGAGATTATTTTCCGTAATTTTGCACTTGCGAAACAAAAAAGCAGAAGCGATGAGAAAAAATTTGATCCGCCTGGTTTTGGCGGTGGTGTGCTTTTCGGCCGCCGGTTGGACGGCCTGGGCCCAGACCTTGAGCGAGATATTGAAGAAAGAGATTCCGCAGGTGGTGACGGCGCAGGATACCGACGGCGGGGATGACCTGGGCTTTGTGGCCTGCAGCAAAATCCAGTTCCGTCAGCAGGTGGATGCATCCGACCCTTCCGCCGGCACTTTTTTGCAGGAGGCCGTCGTCTGCCTGCGCGACTGGGACGCCCCGACCCTGTTCTATACGCGGGGATATGCCAACGATACCTTCGAGGACAATCCGGAGAACGATTTGGCCAAAAATCTCAAATCCAACATCGTCTATGTCGAGCACCGCTATTTCGGCCACTCCAAGGTAGCGGGCGACAAAAAGTGGAAGTACCTCACCATCCGCCGCTCCGCAGATGACCTGCACGCGATTTACACCGCCTTCAAGGACCTCTTCCAGGGACCGTGGGTGAGTACCGGCACCAGCAAGGATGGGGAGACGGCCGTCTATTACACCTATTTCTATCCGGATGATATGACGGTGACGACCGCTTTCTGCTCGCCTTTCCTCAAAGCGAAACAGGACGACCGCATCGGCCGTTATCTCCTGGAGCAGAGCGGCAGCAAGGAGGAGCGGGAAAATATGCACGCCTTGCTGGACCGGATGCTGACCGAGGATTTTTACCATCAGCACTGTGCCTATCTGACACGCAACAAGGGCTTCAAGAAAGACGACCTGTCAGAGTATTCCATCTATGTGGAAAGTACGCTCAATGCATTCTTCCACGAGTTTTCCCACAGTACCGCCGCCGAGCGCCGCAGCATCATTCCCCACGCCAAGGCGTCCGAGTCGGAGCTGAACAATTTTCTGGGCAAGGATATCCCTGACGCCCGTCCGGACGGGGACCACGACGACTATGACGATTATCCCTATACGGTGCAGCTGTATAAGGAAATGGGATGCTATACCTATCCGTTCGAGAACCTGTCCGTTCTCAAGGGGACCTCTTTCTCGCGCAAGGAAGTGGAAGAGCCCGACCTGGAAGACGAGGATATGTGGATTGCAGACAAGTTCGACAACCGCGTCGTCAAGGCTGTCCTGAACAAGTTTTTACCCAAGACGGACTGCCCGATTCTCCTGGTTTACTCCAAGGACGACCCCTGGACGGGCGGCAGGCCGGAGAAGGTTTCCCCCAGCGTCAAAATCCTCATCAATCCCAACGGGGTCCACGATGACGACATCAACGAGCTCCGTCATTACAGTGCTTCCGTCAGGAAGGAAATCGTCGATTTTGTCCGCGAGAATCTGCGTTAGCCCCTTCGGACGAGAAGCCAGGCGGGGATGGCGTAGAGGGCGAGCAGGAGGGTGTGAACACCCATCTTGATCCAGAAGGCGCCGCCCGCCAGAAGATTGTCCGCGCCGACGGACAGGGCATAGACGCCCAGCATCAGGACCAGCAGCAGCGCCAGTTTTTTCCACGAATAGGGAATGGGGTAGTATTTGGCGCCGAGTGACGCGCTGATGAGGAACATCACCAGATAGCTGGCAAGGTGCCCCCAGGCGGCCGCCCGGTAGGAGAAGGCGGGCATAAAGAGGAAGTTGACGGCCGTTGTCACCAGCAGCCCGGCCATCGTAATCCAGATGGCCATCGAGGTTTTGCCCGACAGTTTGTACCACATCGATACGTTGAAATTCATCCCCAGGACCATATAGGCCAGCAGCATAATGGGGACGATGCTCACGCCGGCCCGGAAATCCTTGCCCAGGATGAGACCGATGAGGTCCATATAGAGCACGACGCCCAGAAAGACCAGTCCGCAGAAGGCGGTGAACCAGTTCATCACCGTTGCGTACAGTTGCGGAGAGTTCTTGTCGGCGGCACGCTGGAAAAAGAAAGGCTCGGCGGCGAAGCGGAACATCTGGATGAAGAGGTTCATAATGACCGCCAGTTTGACGCCGGCCTGGAAGACGCCCAGGGATGCCCGCCAACCTTCCGCGCTGCCGTCCAGAAAACGGAACAGGATGCGGTCCATAAAGTCGTTGAAGATGCCCGGGAGGGCGGCGACCATCAGGGGCAGGGAATACAGCAGCATTTCCCGCAGCAGCGCCCGGTCCAGCAGCCCGGTGTGGCCGTTGGTCGCGGGCCCGGTGCCGTCGGCAGGGGAGGCCGGGGTGCGGGGACGGAAAATCCGCAGCCATTCCGGCAGCATCAGCAGGGCGCAGACGACGCTGCTGACGAAGATGGCGAAGATGACATAATCGAAGTTCGGCTCGGGCGAAACGAAACGGTACATCCACTGCGGTTTCCAGGGCGAAAGGAAGAGGAAGAGGTTGACGCCCGTTTCCGTGAGAATCTTGGCGGTCTTGATGACGGCGAATTTTACAGCCTTGTGTTCCTGCCGCAAACGGGCGAACAGGATGGCCGTCACGTTGTCCAGCAGCAGGGTCCCGCCGGCATAGAGCAGGCAGGCTTCATAGCCCGCGTAGCCGAGGGCCGCAGCCAGGGGCTTCACAAAGATGACGAGCAGGGCCAGGAAGGCGGCGTTGACGGCAAAGACCGACAGGAAGGCATTGGTATAGACCTTATCCTTGTCGATGCCTTCTTTGCTGGCGAAGCGGAAGCATCCGGTCTCCAGTCCCATCACCAATGCGACCTGCAATACGGCGATGTAGGCCAGCAGTTCGGTCACGACACCGTACTGCTCCGGAACGAGCAGGCGGGTGTAGAAGGGGACGAAGAGGAAATTGATGACCCGGGCGAGAATGGTGCTCAAGCCGTAAATCGCGGTTTCTCCCGCCAGTTGTTTCAGCGCATTTGCCATTGCCAGATGATTTTCCGGGACAAAGGTACAAATAAAATCGTCTGCCCGAACTGAAATCGGACAGACGATTGACGGATGCCGCCGGAAGGGCCGGTCAGGACAGGACGATTTCCCCGTTCTGCATCGAGACGGTGATGACGCTGTCGCGCTTGACGCTGCCGTCGAGGATGGCCGTGGCAATCTGGTTGACCAACTCGCGCTGGAGCAGCCGTTTGATGGGCCGGGCGCCATACTGCGGGTCGTAGCCTTTCGTGCTCAGGTACTCGTCGAAGGCGTCGGTAAACACGATGCGGATGCCGCTTTCGTCCAGTTTGCGGGCCAGGTCGGCCTCCTGGATGCGGAGGATGGCCAGGATGTCTTCGCGGGTGAGCGGGGAGAAGGTGATGATTTCGTCGATACGGTTGAGGAATTCGGGCCGCATCACGGCTTTCAGTTCCTCTTCGCGCAGGTTGGAAGTCATAATCAGGATGGTGTTCTTGAAGTCCACCGTCCGCCCCTTATTGTCGGTCAGACGGCCGTCGTCCAGCACCTGCAGGAGGATGTTGAACACATCCGGATGGGCCTTCTCGATTTCGTCCAGCAGCACGACCGAATAGGGTTTGCGCCGCACGGCTTCGGTCAGCTGGCCGCCCTCGTCGTAACCGACATATCCCGGAGGCGCACCGACCAGCCGGCTGACGGAGTGGCGCTCCTGGTACTCGCTCATATCGATACGGGTGATCATATTCTCGTCGTTGAAGAGGAATTCGGCCAGGGCCTTGGCGAGTTCGGTCTTGCCCACGCCCGTCGTACCCATAAAGAGGAAGGAGCCGATGGGCCGTTTCTCGTTCTGCAGTCCGGCACGGCTGCGGCGGACGGCGTTGCTCACGGCGGAGATGGCGGCCTCCTGGCCGACCACCCGCTTGTGCAGCAGTTCTTCCATCCGGAGCAGTTTGTCCTTCTCGCTTTCCAGCATCTTGCTGACCGGGATGCCCGTCCATTTGGCGACCACTTCGGCGATGTCGGAGGGAGTGACGGCCTCGGTGATGATGGGGTCGGTGACGGCGGCCTGCCGCTCGCTGAGTTCCTCGATTTCTTTCTGGACCTTGGCGAGTTTGCCGTAGCGGATTTCCGCCACCTTGCCGTAGTCGCCCTGGCGTTCGGCGTTCTTGGCCTCGATTTGCAGGTCTTCCTGCGTCTGCCGGGCCTTCTGCAAGGCCGTGACGATGGATTTCTCCTCGTCCCACTTTTTCATCAGCACGTCCCGCTTCGCCTGGAGTTCGTTCAGTTCGGTCTGGATTTTCTCCATCTTGCTGCTGACGCCTTCGCGTTTGACGGCGGCCTTTTCGATTTCCTTCTGGCGGATGGCGCTGTCCAGTTCGGCGATGGGCTCGGGAACGGAGTTCATTTCCAGACGCAGTTTGGAGGCGGCTTCGTCCACCAAGTCGATGGCTTTGTCCGGCAGGAAGCGGCTGGTGATGTAGCGGTGGGAGAGTTCCACGGCGGCAATCAGGGCGTCGTCTTCGATGCGAACTTTGTGGTGGTTCTCGTATTTTTCCTTCAGGCCTCGCATAATGGCGATGCTCTCGGCGGGGGTCGGCTCATCCACCATCACCATCTGGAAACGGCGTTCGAGGGCTTTGTCGCTTTCGAAGTATTTCTGGTACTCGTCCAAGGTCGTCGATCCGATGGTCCGCAGCTCGCCGCGGGCCAGGGCCGGCTTGAGGATGTTGGAGGCGTCCATCGCGCCCGAGGTGCGCCCGGCGCCGACCAGGGTGTGGATCTCATCGATGAAGAGGATGATTTGTCCGTCGCTTTCCACGACTTCCTTGACGACCCCCTTGAGCCTTTCTTCAAATTCGCCCTGGTACTTGGCGCCGGCAATCAGGGCGCCCAGGTCGAGGGAGTAGATGCGTTTGCTCTTGAGGTTCTCGGGGACCTGCCCGTCCACGATTTTCTGGGCGATGCCTTCGCTGATGGCCGTTTTGCCCACGCCCGGCTCGCCGACCAGGATGGGGTTGTTCTTGGTCCTTCGGGAAAGAATCTGAAGAACCCTCCGGATCTCGTCGTCACGGCCGATGACGGGGTCCAGTTTGCCCTGAGACGCCCTTTCGCAGAGGTTCACGGCAAATTTCTGAAGATTTTCT
Organism: uncultured Bacteroidia bacterium; assembly: GCA_902795445.1. Taxonomy (GTDB): domain Bacteria; phylum Bacteroidota; class Bacteroidia; order Bacteroidales; family UBA932; genus Cryptobacteroides. The sequence continues at coordinate 967 of CADBLM010000072.1, read as the reverse complement.
AATTTGTTTTCCATATCTTTTTCCGTTTTATTATCCATTTCTCGCCGCCCGGTGAGGACGACACGGACATCAAGGTCAAAAGATATTCCATCGGCCCGACACTGACAATTTGGCAGACTTCTCGAAGGTTCCGTCCATCTGAATCAGTCCTGGTTCTCGGGGGAGGATTTCGACAATTTTACCCAATAATGGCCTTGAATTTGGAAAAAATTGTGTTATGGTAGTATCTGTCCTATGTCGCCACTGTTCTGTTGGCGACAAGCCATTTGCGATACGAGAATGGGAATGTTTGGTCGCCCCGGCGCCGACGGGCTGCATCGGAGAATGAACTGGCCGTCAGGCTGTCGCGCGGTACACCCGGAGGAATTTTGACGAAAGGGTGTTGTTGATTAAATAAAAAGCATTATCTTTACGTTGGAATCGTCGCAGGGAATTCGCGGGGAAGGGACGACAACCCTCTCAAGGAAACTTGATTCGAGCCCTAAAGTCAGCGTCCCAGGCTGGCTTTATTTTTTTTGCAGTAATGCAGTATTGAACATATTCGTCTTTACTTGTTTGATGTCCAACCAAAAGACTTTTGATTCTTATCATTGTTTTTGGCATCTTTTATTTTCACCAATACGGCATTCTCAAGTATCTCGGTTAATTCGAATACTGCTTTCGTTGATTCATAAGATAAAGAGGCATGCCCTCTTGTTCCATTGATAGACTGATACTTAACATGTATATATGCCTGCAATGATTTATTCCATACCTTTTTGTCTGGATGTTCTGCATTCCAGGTCGCGTAAAAATCGCCAATGATTTGTTTACGCACTTTATTATCTTCTCTACTATTTCCTTTCGGTATCTCTACATTCATACAATTGCGCCCGTTTTGTTGTTAATGAAAATGCGTGGAGTTATCCCTATATAGGACTCCAACGAATTCGAATTGTTTGTGAAGGGAGCCGCTTCCAAGACGCGG